>JADGPC010000477.1 GCA_017882645.1 Streptosporangiales bacterium
ACTCGAAGTTCACGTACACGGGCTGGCCATCCCGGCCGAATCCCACCGGGACCCGGGAGCTGCCCATCTCGTCGAAGTACAGCGCAGACTCCCGCTGCGCTCCGGCCGCCCGGCTGACCAGGGCGCCGGGCAGCGGCGGCACGTACAGCTCGGGCTCGACCCGGGTGACAGTCACCTCGGCGACCTCGCATACCTCGGCTGGCAGCGCTCCGGAGTCGACCAGGAAGACATCCGAGGCGAACCGCGCGCCCTCGTGCACCGCCTCCACGTTCGTCACCACGCCCGAGATCCGTACCCCCGGCCGGCCAGGCAGCGGCCGCTCCGTCACGACCACGTCGTCCAGCTGCGCGTACTGGCCGGGCGCCAGCCCGACCGAGAACTGCAGCGGAGTAGCGGGAACCGTCCCGACTACCAGCCCGAGCCCATCCAGCCCCAGCCCGTCCGGCATCAGCCCGTCCGGCGCACCAGTCACCAAACCCCCACCCGACGCGAGATGCGATCGCCAGATGCGATCAGCTGACCGGGAGCCTACGCCGAAGTAATGACAGTCCATGGCCGCTTTCGCCGACGCCGGGCCGGTCACGACCGGTTCACACCTGCGCTCCGGTTCCGAGCCAAAGGTCCCGCCCACCGCTGACCGACGACTCTGGTCACGCCGGCCGCGACCAACGAGCCTCGGCAGAGCGGGTTTCGGGCCGGCTCGATCAGGGCGGCCACGCGCCAGCGGTGTCGCGGACGAGTCCGACCCCCGGCTCGTTCCGGTTCCCTCAAGGAAGAGGCATCACAATGCGAAGGCTAGCCATCGGCCTCGTCGCGGCGGCCGCCGTCATGGCCCCGCTCATCAGCACGGCAGCGGCGTCAGCCGGCCCGGCCGTGACCCGACCCGTCATCTTCAGCGCCGAGCAGGCAGGCGCGGCCATCAGCGCGACCAACGTGCACTACCGCTACGTGCAGACGACCTTCATCTTGCCCAACTCAACGAAGCTGCCGTACAGCTCGGGTGGCGGCCTGAGCGTCCAGCTGCGGTCCGCCGACGACATTTTCGTCCTAGGCATCAGCGCCACACCAGGTAGTCCGTGGAACGCCGCCGCGGTGGATGTGCAGCCAGCCACCTGCACCGGGAATCCCAGCTGCGTCAACTACACCAATCCCAATTCGCCGCCCATGAAGGCGGGCGACAGCGTGACGCTGTCCGCTTACTACAACGCCAGCACCGGGTTCCTGTTCTACACAGCGCAAGACAACACCTCCGGTGCCATCTTCGCTGGCCGCTTCAGCGATCCGGGCGCGTTGTTCGGCTCGGTCAGGATCGGCGCGGAATTCGCCGCCTGGCCGGCAGCGACGCCGGGCAGCCCGTACGTCCCGCCAACGGCAGACTTCCGTCTGACCAGCATGAACAATACGGTGGTCACGCAGCTGAACGGCACGCACGTCTCCTTGCTCAAGTCCAGCCAGGTCGTCGAAACCTCGACCGGCACCTCGAGCGGTCATGTGCGGGTCAATGCGCCAACCGTCTACAACAACGGCCAGAACACCGGCATCTGGGTCAGGCACTAGACCCGGTCCGAAGTGCGGGTCCTCCGGCTAAGCCGGAGGACCCGCACTCAGTTCCGGCGTCAGCCGCGGGAAGCCGCTTCCGCCAGCGCCCGGCCGACCAGGACGCGGGCCAGGTGCTCACGGTAGGCGCGCGGACCGTTCAGGTCATCCGACGCGCTGGTCCCCTCCGCAGCGTGCGCCGCGGCCTCGCGCGGGCCCGAGCCCGCGGCGAGGGCCTGCTCGACCCCGCGAGCCCTGATCGGCGTGGACCCCATGTTGACCAGGGCCACGTTCGGTCCCTGCACCGCGACGCCGACGATCGCCCAGTCGATGCCGCGCTTGGCGAACTTCTGGAACGACCAGCCGGCCGACTGCGGCTTCGGGATCCGGATCTCGGTCAGCAGCTCGCCGGGTTCCAGTACGGTCTCGAACAGGCTGAGGAAGAAGTCTCCGGCGGCGATCTCGCGGGTTCCTGACCGCCGCCCCCGGGCGACGAACGTCGCGCCGAGCGCCACGGCTACCGCGGGCAGGTCAGCCGCAGGGTCGGAGTGGGCCAGCGATCCGCCGATCGTGCCGCAGTGCCGCACCTGCGGGTCGCCGATCTGGCTCGCCGCATGGGCGAGCAGCGGCAGCTCGCTGGCCAGCAGGTCGGACCGGGCGATGTCATCGTGAGTGGTGAGAGCGCCCACGGCGATGTGACCGTCGTCGGCCCTGACGTAGCTCAGCTCACCCAGCCTGCCGATGTCGATCAGCGTTTCGGGGACGGCCAGCCTGAGCTTCATGAGCGGCATCAGCGAATGGCCGCCGGCCAGGAACTTAGCGTCCTCGCCGGCCCGAGCCGCCAGTTCCAGGGCCTCGTCCACCGACGAGGCGCGCTGGTAGGTGAAGGGTGCGGGAATCAACTGGGCCGCCTCTCGCTGGCTGCGGCTAGAACCGCCCTGACGATGTTGTGGTAGCCGGTGCACCGGCACAGGTTCCCCTCGAGGGCGGACCTGACCTCGTCCTCCGTCGGCGAGGGATTCTCGGCCAGCAGCGACACGCTGGCCATGACCATGCCCGGCGTGCAGAACCCGCACTGCAGCCCGTGCTCGGCGCGGAACGCCTGCTGCACCGGATGCAGCTCCTCCGAGCCGCTGCTCAGCCCCTCGACGGTCGTGACCTGCCGCCCGTCGGCCTGGGCGGCGAGCACAGTGCACGACTTCACCGACCGGCCGTCGAGCAGGACCGTGCAGGCGCCGCAGGAACTCGTGTCGCAGCCGACGTTGGTCGCGGTCAGGCCGGCCACGTCCCGCAGGAAGTGGACGAGCAGCGTCCGATCCGCAACCTCGGCGGCGACCTCGCCGCCGTTCACCGTCACCGTGACCTTCACCGGCTCTCCCTCGCTTCGCTGATCGCGGCCCAGACCCTGGCCGGCGTGAGTGGCATGTCGATATGGCGGATGCCGAGATGGCTGACCGCGTCGATAACCGAGTTCTGCGTCGCGGGCGTGGCGCCGATCGTCCCGGCCTCGCCGATGCCCTTGGCACCCAGCGGGTTGACGGTCGCGGGCGTCTCGCTCGCCAGCAGCTCGAAGCTCGGCAGCTCAGTGGCGGTGATGATGGCGTAGTCGACCAGCGTGCCGGTGACCGGGTTGCCCTCGGCGTCGTAGACCATCTCCTCGAGCAGTGCCTGCGCGACGCCCTGGGCGATGCCGCCGTGCCGCTGGCCCTCCGCCAGCACCGGGCTGAGCACGGTGCCCGCGTCGTCCACGGTCACGTGCCGGATCAGCCGGGCCTTGCCGGTCTCGGTATCGACTTCGGTGACGGCCAGGTGGGTGCCGAACGGGAAGGTCGGCTTCCCGTCGGTGTAGTTCACGTCCGCGGCCAGGCCCGCCTCGCCGACGTGCGCGGCGACCTGCGCCCAGGTGGTACTGGTCGCCGGGTCACCGCGGACCTGCCAGACACCGCGGTCGACGTCCAGCTCGAGGTCGGCCTCGCTCGCCTCCAGCATCTCCGCCGCGACCTTGCGGCCCAGCTCCTTGACCTCGATCGCGGCCTTCTGCAGCGCCACGCCGCCGAGCTGGAGCGAGCGTGACGCGTAGGTGCCGACGCCCATCGGGATCAGGTCGGTGTCGCCGTGGATCACGGTGACCTTCGACATGTCGATGCCGAGCTCCGCCTGCACGAGCATCGCCCACGCGGTGTGATGACCCTGGCCGTGCGCCGAGCTGCCGGTATAGACCGTGGCCGTGCCGTCGTCGTGCACGACCAGCCGGGCGGTCTCCCCGCCGTCGGCGTCAGCGGCGGTGATCTCCACGTAACTCGCCACGCCGATGCCGAGCTGGAGCACGTCGCCGGTCTCCCGACGGCGTGCCTGCTCGGCCCGCAGCTCCGCGTAGCCCGCACCGGTCAGGACCTTGTCCAGGCCCGCGACGTACTCGCCGGTGTCGTAGGTCGCGCCGGAGCCCGATGTGTACGGGAACTTGTCCGCGGGAACAAGGTTGATCCGCCGCACTTCGGTGGCATCCATCCCGATCTCGGCGGCGAAGAGGTCCACGGCCCGCTCGATCGCGGCGGTCGCCTCGGGCCGCCCGGCGCCGCGGTAGGCGGAGATCGGCGTCGCGTTGGTCATCACGACCTGGTAGGCGGTCTCCACGTGAGCGATGTCGTACGGGCCCGCGGCCATCAGGCTGGTGAGGAACGGCAGGAAGCCACCCATCCGCGAATAGGCGCCCGTGTCCTGAACGATCTCGAGGCGGTAAGCCAGGATGCGACCGTCCCTCGTGCCGCCGATCTTCACGACCTGGCGCTGAGCCCGCCCGTGGGTCATGGCCAGCATGTTCTCGCTGCGCGTCTCTGCCCAGCGCAGCGCGCGGCCGATGTGCTTGGCCGCCCAGGCGACCAGCAGGCCGTCCCGGTCGACCCCGATCTTGGCCCCGAACCCGCCGCCCACGTCGGGGGCAACGACGCGGATGTTCGCGGGATCGAGGCCGAGCGCCCCGGCCAGGATGAACCGGGCGATCTGCGCGTTCTGGGTACTCACCCAGAGGGTCAGCTTGCCGTCCGCCCACCGGGCGGCGGCGGCCCGCCCCTCCAGCGGCACCGGAGCGAGCCGCTGGTTCACGATGACCTGCTCCACGACCGCGTCACAGCCATCGAAGGCCGCGCTGTCGGCCGGGGTGCCGGTCGACACGGCGACGTTCGACCCGGCCGGCGGGAACAGCAGCGACTCGCCGGCCAGGGCCCCTGCGACACCTACCACCGCGGGCAGCTGCTCGTAGTCCACGCTCACCAGCTCGGCGGCGTCCTCGCCCTGGTAGCGGTCATCGGTGATGACCATCGCGACCGGCTCGCCGACGAAGCGGACCCGGTCCACGGCGAACAGTGGCTCTGACCAGTGGCCGCCGAGCGGGAACGGCAGGCCCTCCGTGCCCGTCAGGCCGCTGTCGGGCGGTGGCGGCGGCAGATCGTCCAGGTCAGCGGCGGTCAGCACGGCCACGACGCCCGGCGCCTCGCGCGCCGCCGAGACATCGATGCCGGTGATCAGCGCGTGCGCGATCGGGCTGCGCACGAACGTGACCCGCGCCGCCTGCGCCAGCTCCGGCTCTCGCAGGTCATCGACGTAGGTGCCGCCGACTGTCAGCAGCCGCGGATCCTCTGTCCGCACCACTCTGGTGCCTAGGATGCTCAATCTGGGTTTCCCGCCTTCCGGTGCGTGTCCTCGCGCGGCCGCCGCCCGCAATTGGGCTCCGATGGACGGCTTGGTTCGCGGTCCGCTCAGTATCGCGGCGCTGGCCGGATGATTGCAACCGTGTGCACCAGCTCCAACTGTGAAGTTTCGTCCCTACAATTGCAGCACCGCAGTGCCCGGCCGATCGAAGGGACGATGGATGATCGAGCCTTATCAGGCCCTCGGCCTGGTACCCACCATGCGCGGCATCCGGCACCGCGATGAGATCGGCACGAACCTCGAGCACCTCTCGCACCTGATCAAGGCGGCGTCGTGGCTGTCCAGCCTGGACCTGCCGGTCCGGCTCATCGCGATCCCCGAAGGAGCCCTGCAGGGCTTCAACGACGAAGTCCTTGACCTCGACCACGAGGACTTCGCCAGGGAATGCGCGATCGACATCCCCGGGCCAGAGACGGACTATCTGGGGGCGCTCGCCCGGCAGTGGAATGTCTTCCTCATGGCCCAGGCGAAGGCCAGGCACCCGGAGTTCCCCGGGCGATTCTTCAATATCGGATTTGTGCTCAGCCCGGAAGGCGAGGTGATCCTGCGCCATCACAAGGTGGTGCCGCTGCTGCCCGTCGAGCACTCGGTGACCCCGCACAATGTCTGGGATCGGTGGATCGAGCTGTACGGCCGCGGCCTGGACGCGTTCTACCCCGTCGCCGACACCGAGATCGGCCGGCTCGGGTTCCTGATGGCCAACGAGGGCTCGTATCCGGAGAACGCGCGCGGCCTGGCCATGAACGGTGCCGAGGTCGTCTACCGCGGTCCGTATCCGCATCCCCACGTCGGCAACGGGCTGTTCGAGATCCAGAACCGGGCCCGCGCGCTCGACAACAACATGTACCTGATCGCCTGCAATGTCGGCACCTACTACCTGCACGCGGAATCCGACGTGCCCATCGATACCTTCGGCGGCGGATCGGCCGTGATCGACTACCGCGGCCAGATCGTGGGGCGGCACGACTACAGCGGCGGGTCGTCCTGGGTCGCCGGCACCGTTGATGTCGAGGCGCTGCGCCGGTTCCGCGCCAGCGCCCAGTGGGATAACTGGATCAAGGACCTCACCACCGAGCAGTATCAGCTGATCTACGACCAGCCGGTCTACCCGAAGAACCTGTACCTCGACCGCGCCCCCTATGGCCACGCGGAGTACCGCCGCGAGGTCATCGACCGCCAGATCGAGCTGATGCACGAACGCGACATCTGGGTCAGGCCGGACAAGTAGCGCGGGGAATGCACGGGGAATGCAGAGCGGCACCGCCGCCTTTGCATCAGCGTGACTGTCACGGACGAGACCCTGCCGCTAGCCGTGCTCGACTTCGTCGGGATCGAGTACGGCGAGAGTGCGAGCGCCGCGGTGGCCGGCGCGGTGGGCATCGCGCAGGCGGTCGAGGCGGCAGGGTACCGGCGGTACTGGGTATCCGAGCATCACAACATGACCAGCCTGGCCTGCAGCGCCCCGGAATTGCTGACCGCTCACGTAGGCGCGCTGACCTCGCGGATCCGGGTCGGCGCGGCCGGGATCATGCTGCCCAATCACGCGCCGCTCAAGGTCGCCGAGACGTTCAGGACCCTGCTGGCCATGTACCCCGGCCGGATCGACCTGGCGCTCGGCCGGGCCCCTGGCACCGACCCGCTCACCGCGCACGTGCTGCGCCGCGGCATGGTGGCCGACCCGGCCGCCGAGTTTCCCGGGCAGGTCGCCGAGCTGCTGGCGTTCCTCGGCGACGGGTTCCCGGCCGGCCATCCCTACGCGCCGCTGGTGGCCGCCCCGCTGGTCGACGAGCGGCCCGAGCTGTTCGTGCTCGGGTCGAGCGGATACGGACCCCGCTTCGCCGCGGTGAACGGGATGAGCGCGGTCTTCGCGCATCACATGAGCCCCGAGATCGCGTTCGAGGCGCTGCGCGAGTACCGGGCGAACTTCACGGCCCGGACGCCGGACGGCGCACCGTACTCGGCCATGTCCGTGCTCGCCTTCGCGAGCGAGGACGCCGAGGCCGTGCTGGCCTTCGAAGCGGCGTGGACGCTGACGATCGCCAATATCCGCCGCGGGGTTCGCGAGCCGCTCCGTCCCGAGCGGGTGCGAGAGCTGGCCGGGTCGCCAGAGTTCCGCTCCGGGCGGCCCGATGACGGGCGGATGGTGACCGGCGAGCCGAAGGCCGTGGCCGAGCGGCTGCTCGAGATGAAACAGCTCGCGCAGGCCGACGAGATCGTCGTCGTGACGCCCAGCCTCGACCGGGACCTGCGCAAGGGCAGCTTCGCCGCGCTGGCGGAGGCCTGGCGGCGCGCCGCCTGAGGCGCGGCGTCGGCTAAGTGACGCTGGCGCCGGAGTCACCGGGGTGAGCCCGGGCCGCGTGCGCGGTGATCATGGGCATGATCGCCACCACATCGTCTCTGCCTTCCTTCCAGCCCTCGGCTCGGGTTGCTGCCTCTCGAGCGATCTGCGCCGCGCGATCCCTCGCCCTTGTCGTCTCCTGCTGCCAATAGCGGATCTCCTGGCGAGCTTGCTTGCGCAGATCGGCCATGGCGATGCGGGCCCAGATCAGCATGAGACCCCAGACGATGACCGCAGCGGTGACCGCCCATCCAATGCAGAGCAGAGCAGTCATCACCCGGTCCTTCCCGAGCGCGTCAGAACCGATCTGGCGCCGCTGCCTGGCACAACGCGGCGGCCAATGAGGGCCGGTAGCCTCTTGCATTGAGCGCAGGCAGATGTAATGTAAGTCATACCTTGACTCCTGTCCGTAGTCACCCTTCGGGATGGATCTTGGTTCGCCTGGGCTAGCGGCGCCATACGCTGGCCCAGCGGCGTCACGGGGTACGCGGCGGTGCCCGCGCTGGGCGGCAGCGGCGCGGCCAGGAAACGACAAACGGCGGGTCAGCTACCAGGTAGCCGCTCCCGCCGATCATGGTCTGGCCTCCCGCCTCCAGGGGACCTGGCCTAGCCCTTTGAGTACACGCCAAAATCTTCAGTTGCGCAATATCCAATAGAAATTGCTCACAAGCCGCCCCTCACTCTCTTCACTTCGTACCGCAGTGGCCCCTAGACTGCTTCTGAGTCACAGTCGGCATGAGCGCGTCCGGACAAAGGAGCCCAGCCGGTGCCTGAGCGCGGTAGCCCCAATCTGGCTCGCCGCCGTCGCCTGGCCGCCGAGCTCCGACGGCTGCGCGAGCAGGCCGGGCTGACCGGTGATCAGGTAACCCAGAGTCTTGGCTGGCCAGCGAGTTCAAAGCTGAGCCGGATTGAGCACGGCAAGACTGGTCTGAAGCAAGCGGACCTGGAGGGCCTGCTCGATCTCTATGGCGTAACCGACTCATACCGAGCCGAACTGTCCGCGCTCGGCGAGGAGTCACGCAAAGCAGGTCCCCCGCAGTCTGGCTTCCGACTTCCCGGGCAGCAAGCTGAGTTCCTTGCTGCCGAGCGCGACGCGGCGTCGGTGTGGATCTGGGAACCACAGATCGTCCCCGGGCTATTTCAGATCGAAGAATATTCCCGCGCCCTCCTCCAGGCGTGGGTCGACATGTTCTCGCTTCCGCCTGGGGAGGTTGAGCGCCGGGTGCAGGCCCGCCGACTGAGGCAGGAGGTTCTGAGACGACAGCCATCGCTCGAGCTATCGGCCGTCCTTGACGAATCTGTCTTGCGCAGGCGCCTGGGTGACGCGTCCGTAATGCACAGACAGCTTCAGCACATTGTCATGATCTCTGAGCTGCCCGGCGTCGAGGTCCGGATTCTGCCTCTGGACGGCGATCACCTGATCGGCACGGGAGCATTCAATTACATCAGGTTCCGCCAGATTCACGCGGTGCCCTTGCACGACCTCGTTGCGTTCGAGCATCTGACCGGCACGGGATACGTCGAGAGCGACGACGAAACTAATCAGTACCGCGTGGCGTTCGAGTCATTGCTGACCAGGACCCTCCCGCCAGATGAGTCCCGCGCGCTGATTGGCGACCTCGCTGCCGACTGGTGGTCGCCAAGTTGAGCGTCAGACGGAGTCGAACTCCCCAGCCTTGACCCCGCCTACAAATGCATCCCATTCCTGCTGATTGAAAACCAGAATTGGGCCGGCGCCGCAGTCCTTGGTATCCCTGACGCCTATCTGCTCACCTCTTAGCCGTGCTATCTCAAAGCACGAACCGTTATAGGCGCTAAGCGAACTCTTCTGCCAGGCAGCACGGGTGATATCGGCCGGAGATACACCGCGGCGCCGATTGTACCTGCCGTTACCAAGAACTCCCAGCGACGCGATACGCATCATCTGCATGGCTGCCTCTAGTTTCGGTAAAGGAAAAACTTTCAGGTTTCATATTGTGTGGCCAGCGAATTCAGGCGAGCCGATCCTGGCTGACGACGAAGGTCACACTAGTACTCCCAGCACCTGTTCGCAGCCATTTGACTGGCCCGGCGAGTCGCTGACGTGAGGCCCGCCTCACGGCGACTTGACGGATCCGGTCGGCACGGCGGCGGCTGATCACGTCATGATGGCCAGATGATCGATCTGATTCTTCGCAATGCCAGGGTTACCGGACAGGACGCGCTCACCGATCTCGGGGTCGACCAGGGCGTGATCGTCGCCGCCGACGCCGGCACGACCGCGGCCGAGACCATCGATCTCGGCGGGCGCCTGGTCACTCCGCCGCTGGTGGAGCCGCACATCCATCTGGACGCGGTCCTCACCGTCGGCCAGCCGCGGCCGAACGTGTCGGGGTCGCTGTTCGAGGGCATCGCCGTCTGGGCCGAGCGGGTCGCCGACCTGACCTACGAGGACGTCCAGTCGCGCGTCAGGCAGATCCTGCGCTGGCAGCTCGCCTGCGGGGTCCAGCATGTGCGCAGCCATGTCGACGTGTGCGACCCGCAGCTGCGGGCCCTGCGCGCCCTGGTCGACCTGCGGGACGAGGTTCGCGGCCTGATCGACCTGCAGCTAGTCGCGTTCCCGCAGCAGGGCATCCTCGGCTTCGACGGCGGCCAGGAGCTGATGCGCGAGGCGGTCGAGCTCGGCGCGGACGTCGTGGGCGGCATCCCGCATTACGAGCTGACCCGCGAGGACGGCGTGGAGTCCGTCCAGTTCGCGATGGCGCTCGCCGACGAGTTCGGCCTGCAGGTAGACATCCACTGTGACGAGACCGACGACGATCACTCGCGGTTCGTCGAGGTGATGGCGGCCGAGACGATCAGGCGGGGCATGTCGGGCCGGGTCACCGCGAGCCATACGACCGCGATGCACTCCTACAACAGCGCCTACGCGTACCGGCTGATTAACAACATCGCCAGGGCCGGCCTGCACATGGTGACGAACCCGCTGGACAACTCGGTGCTGCAGGGCCGGTTCGACACCGGGCCGATCCGGCGCGGGCACACCCGCGTCAAGCAGCTCCAGGAGGCCGGCGTCAACGTCTGCATCGGGCACGACTCGGTGATGGACCCGTGGTACCCGCTCGGTTACGGCGATCCGCTGCAGGCCGCATTCGTGCTCGTGCACCTCGGGCAGATGTCCGGCGACGCCGAGCTGATCCGCCTGATCGAGATGATCACCACGAATCCGGCCGCGGCGCTCGGCGTGCCCGACTATGGCCTGCGCGCGGGCGGCCAGGCGGACCTGGTCGTGTTCGACGCGCCGTCCGAGGCGGACGCGCTGCGGCTCGTCGCGCCGCGCACGCTGGTCCTGCGCGGCGGGAAGGTGGTCGCCCGGGCCACGCCGGCTCAGCACACGGTGATCTGGGACGGCACCGAGGAGCAGGTCACGTTCCTGCGCCGCTAGCTGGTCATTCGGCCGTGGTCACGCCTTCCGGGTCGCCGGGAATGTGGAGTTCCTCCTCGACGCGCCCCTCGCCCTGCAGCTTGAAGAACAGCGCGTACAGCAGCGCGGCGAGCACCACGCCCACCTCGAAGGCCAGGTCGCCGAAGTTCGGGTGGTGCTTGGGGATCACTCCGGTGTACTCGGTCTGATTGGCGAACAGGTAGATGGACACGGCACCGGCGATGAGCATGGCGGCGAAGCCGGCCCACGGGTTGTGCTTGCGGTCGAACAGCAGCCCCGCCACATGCTTGCCGCGGCGCAGGTACTGGTCGGCGAAGAAGACGCCGAGCCACGGCCCGATCCAGTAGGAGATCACCAGCAGGAAGTTGGTGTACTTGGTGCCCGCGTCCTGCAGGCCGGACAGGGCGACGAAGAAGCCGACGACCCCGAAGACGAGCGCCACGATGGCACGCCGCAGCGACAGCGGGAGCCTGATGCCCAGGGCTAGGAACGACATCGATCCCGAGTACACGTTGAGCGCGTTGGCGCAGATCGCGCCGAGCGCGATGGCCAGCAGCGTGACGTCGGCGAGCGGCGTGGCCAGATGGCTGGTGAATCCAGCGGTCGGGTTGTCGGCGTACTTGGCGATGGGGGTGACCGTGGCTGCCGCCGCGCCGACGACCTCCAGGACCGCGCAGGAGATGAACACGCCGAGGCCGGCCCACAGGCCGGTGGCCCTCCGGTTGCTGTCCGGCGGCAGGTAGCGCGTGTAGTCGCTGGCGAACGGATTCCAGCCCGCCGCGTAGCCGAAGGCCGCCCCCACGGTGATCAGGAAGCCGCCCACGCTGCTCGACGCGTGTCCGCCCGTATTCGCCTTGGACAAGATGACCACCGAGGCGATCAGGAAGACCACCACGAGGAACGGGAACGCCACGCGCTCGAACATGTGCACCAGGTTGTGCCCGAAGAAGGCCACGGCGATCTGCAGCACCACGATGATCAGCAGGCAGATCTTGCTGTTCCAGCCGAGCAGGGCGTTCAGCGCGAACGCGCCGCTGACGCTGTTGACCGCGAACCAGCCGATGCCCGCCACGACCGAGTTGATGCCGGCCGGCAGGATGTTGCCGAGGAATCCGAACCCGATCCGCGACAGCACCATCTGAGGCACCCCGAACAAAGGTCCGCGGGCCGCGAGCGCGCCCATCGACAGCGAGCCGAGCGCGCTGCCGACCACGACCGCGAGCGCGGCCAGCCAGAACGACAGGCCGAAGAACCAGACCCCGATAATGCCGACGAAGACGGTCGCGAACTCCATGTTCGGCGACACCCAGGTCCAGAACTGCTGGTACGGCTTACCATGCCGGTCGCCAAGCGGGATGAACTCCGCACCGCCCGGCTCCACCGCGGCTACCCGGTCGCCGTAGGTACCCTCGCGTACCTCGGCTTCGATGACGGCGGCCGTCGCATGACTGGTTTCGGTCACTTGCGGTCAACCCCTTAGCTAGCGCCAGATTCCTGCAGGTTAACCGTATTGGCGTCGTGGATGGCACGTCCAGCGTCCGGGCCGGCACGTTCGTGCGTCCGCTGCCGCGCCCACCCCGACGACCGGCACGGACAAATAGCCAGACATGGCACCGGTCACGGGTTCGATAGCGCGCAGTCATGGCGCGGACGAGCGATGTAAGCAACAATGGCGGCGCAGCCAAACCTCACGGCCCGAGCGGCCACAAGCCGGGAGCTGACCGAATGCTCATTGCCATTGTCAACCAGTCGAGCCTGGTTTCGAATGCCGACGCCGCCACCATGACGCAGGCCATCGCCAGCCAGATTCAGCTCGACGCCGCGCCGCTGTGGGACCGCGCTCCCGCGGCTGTGGTCTTCTACGCCGACGCGTCGGGCATCCCGCCTGCCGCGCACGTGATTACGCTCACCGACACCATCCAGGACCAGCCGACGGGCGTGCTCGGCTATCACACCGAGGACCAGGGCGGAAAGCTCTGGGGCATCGTGGCCGCTCAGCCCGAGCTCAGCAACGGCGGCAAGGCAACAACGGGCGACTGGAGCGTCTCCAGCGTGCTGTCGCACGAGGTACTGGAGATGTATATCGACCCGAACTGCAACCTGTGGTCCAACAACGGAAAAGGGTCGATTTACACCTTCGAGGTATGCGATCCGGTCGAGGCACCGACGTATGCCGTCAACGGCGTCTCGGTGTCTAACTTCGTCACGCCGGCGTGGTTCGACCCGCTGGCCGGATCAGGGGCCAAGTTCGACAAGCTCGGGCTGCTGACCGCGCCGTTCACGATCCTCAAGGGCGGCTATGTGGTGTACGCCACGGCAGGGAAGGAGCAGCAGAAGTACGGCGACGACTTCCCGCAGTGGCGCAAGGACATGAAGCAGGGCCCGTACGCCCGCACCCGCCGCCGGATCGCCCAGGCGACGGCACTCGAAACTGCCTAGGCCCTAGCGCGCGGTCGCGGCGTCGTAACGGAGCCGAGCCCGGCTGACATCGCGGCCAAGCGGAAGATCCGTGACGCCGCGATACCGAGCATGACTTCATCGCCCTGCGCCTGGCGGAGCTGACTGCACGACCCGGTCCAGCCAGCTGCTGAGCTCGGAGATCACCTCGGCCCGGTTGGTCTCGTTAAGGATCTCGTGCCGCGCACCCGGGTAGGTTCGCACGACGACGTCGCTGAGGCCTGCCGCCTTGAGCCGGTCGATGAGCGGATTGAGCAGGGTAAGGCCGCCGTTGACCGGGTCGTTCTCGCCGACCGCGAGATAGACCGGCAGGTCGGACCTGATCGCAGCGACCTGCTCAGGATCAGCGAGCCGGCGCGCGCCGGTGAACATGGCCTTTGCCGCGGCGGTGTCGAGGCCGAAGCCGCAGCGCGGATCGGCGACGTAGGCATCGACGATCGCGTCGTCGCGGCTGAGCCAGTCGTAATCGGTCCTGGCCGGCTGGAACGCGGCATTGAACATGGCCAGGTCCAGCGGCTGGTCGAGGTCGAGCGCGGGCTCGAGGAGGTCGATCACGGCGGTTCCGGTCAGGATGGCTCCGTCGACATCGGCGCTGTGATCGAGCAGGTACTGCTGCACGGCAAACGACCCCATGCTGTGCCCGAGCACGATCAGGGGGATGCCGGGGTGCTCGGCCCGGATCAGCCCGGTCAGCAGGCTGATGTCGTCGACGAGCGCCGGCCAGCCGCCCTCGCCCAGGTCGCCGAGTGCCTCCGGGCCCGCGGTCTTGCCGTGGCCGCGCTGATCCTGGGCGTAGACCACCAGGCCGCGGGCGGTGACGGCGCGCGCGAACTCGTCGTACCGCAGCGCGTGCTCGCCCATCCCGTGGGTGATCTGCAGCGCGGCCACGGGCGGACCGGCCGGATCCCAGCGGTAGGCGGTAATCGGCATGCCGTCACCTGACGGGTAGTGCAGCCGGCTGTCGGGCATCGCGCGTCCTTCCGCTGGGGGGTTACTCAACGAATCCAATCTCATCGCGCGACGCGGCACCACAGGCTGGCCGCCGTCGCGGCCTGGCTGACGCTGACCGGCTCGAGCCTGACCCGGGTCCCACCGGGGAAGTCGAACAGCCGGACGCCGTCGCCGAGCAGCACTGGCGCGACGAACACCAGGATTTCGACATGACTACCTCCCCTTTCGAGCCACCGATGCCAGCAGCTCGCCCAGCGCGAGACCGCCGCGCTCCCAGGTTGCCGCCGCGGCGACGGCCGCACCATGCGCGACCAGGCCGGCGACCGGCGGCCCGCCGTCGAGTAGCAGGTTCAGCGCCGACGCCCACGCCGCCGGATCGTGCGCCGGCACCAGGACCGCCGCACCAGAGCAAACTTCCTCCAGCACGGGGATCGCGCTCACGACGACCGGGGTGCCCGCCGCCATCGCCTCCAGTGCAGGCAGTCCGTAACCCTCGGCGAGCGAGGGCAGCGCGAACGCCGAGGCGGCCCGGTAGAGCGCCGGCAGCCATTCCTCGCCGACCGACGGCACCAGCCGGACCCTGGACTGCAGCCCGAGCCCGGCAATAAGCCCGGGAAGATAGTTACGGAAATTAGGATCGGGGTAGCCCACGATCACCAGTGACACCTGCGGGGGGACCGCCAGCATGGCCCGGACGAGGACACCGTGGTTCTTGTGCGGCCGGTGCGCGCCGACCGTCAGGATGAACCGCTCCGGCAGCCGGTAGTGGTCCCGCACCGCGGCCGCCGCACTCGCCGTGACGGCGGCGAACCGCCGCGTGTCGACGCCGTTCGGGATCACTACGGGATTCGGGGCCGACGGGTAGAACCTCGCCAGCTCGGCGAAGCTGGCCTTCGTCGGAGTGGTCACGGCGGCCGCGCGGCTCAGCACCGCCCTGGTTGCCACCTTCATCCCCAGCTGGCGGTGCCATCCGCCGGCGAAGCCGCCGTCGCTCTCGATCGTGCAGTCGTGGATCGTGACGACCACCGGGCACGGGCACACCAGCGGCCGGAACAGCGGATAGGGAACGTAGAGCACCGCGGCTCCGCACTCGCCGATCAGCCGGGCGAGCGCGCGGAAGCGGTGCAGCGCGCCGAGAGTGATGTCGGTGCCGACCAGTTCGGCTCGCTTCGACAGCTGCGCCAGCGGGAACAACTGCTCGCGGGCCGGATTAACCAGCACCCGGACAGTCATGCCGTCATCGGCCAGGCCTAGGTTCTCGGCCAGCCCGACCAGGGATCTGGCCAGGCCGTGCGCGCCGGGTAGCCCGTTGACCCGCCCATCGATGAGAATCGAGCGACGATCGCCAGTCATGTCCGAAGGAGACTACCGTGCGGCAGCCGCCGATGATCGAGACTTGCGGGCTGGCCAAGTCATTCGGCCGGGCGCCTGCCGTCTCCGGCCTTGACCTCCAGATCCCCGCAGGCAGTACCTTCTGCCTGCTCGGGCCGAACGGAGCCGGGAAGACCACGGTCGTGCGGATGCTCAGCACGCTGGTGCGGCCTGATGCGGGCTGGGCCAGGGTCGCCGGGCATGACGTCGCCGCGGACGGCGCGGCTGTCCGCCGCGAGATCGGCCTGTCCGGCCAGTACGCGTCGGTCGACGAGTTCCTGACCGGCCGGGCCAACCTCGTCATGATCGGCGAGCTGTGCCGCCTGCGCCGGCCAGCCGCCAGGCGGCGAGCGGCGGAACTGCTCGCTCATTTCGAGCTCGAGCCAGCTGCCGACCGGCCGGTGCGGACGTACTCGGGCGGCATGCGCCGGCGCCTCGACCTGGCCGCGAGCCTGATCACCCGGCCGCGCGTCCTGTTCCTTGACGAGCCGACCACCGGGCTGGACCCGCGCAGCCGCCTGGTCATGTGGGACGTGATCCGCAGGCTCGTGCTCGACGGCACGACGCTGCTGCTGACGACGCAGTACCTGGAGGAAGCCGACCAGCTGGCGGACGTGGTCTGTGTCATGGACAGCGGCCGGGTCACCGCCCAGGGAACCCCGGCCGACCTCAAGGCCAGTGTCGGCGGCACCCGGCTCCTGCTGTCGCTGCCGCCAGGTGCCGCGCTCGGGCGCGCCGCTGCCATCCTCGCCCCGCACGCCGCAGGCCCGGTGCGCCTGACTGGCGGTCCCGGCCGCCTGGAGGTGCCGGTCGTTCCGCGACCCGGCATCGTGACCGACGTGGTCAAGGACCTGGACGCCGCGGGGATCCCGGTGGACGACATCAGCATGCGGCGGCCCTCGCTGGATGACGTGTTCCATGCGCTCACCGGTGCCGGGGAGGCAGCCGCGTGATCCCCGACGTCGCAAGCCAGCTGCCGGCGCTCAGCTTCGAGACCGCCGCGCCGCCGCCGGCCAGGACGGCCCCGGCCTGGCTCGCTGCCCGCTACTGGGCGCTGCATGACGTGTGGGTACTGACCAGGCGCACCCTGGCCCGGGTAATCACCACGCCTGAGCAGCTCGTCAACGTCACGGTCCAGCCGCTGATCCTCGTCCTGCTCTTCAGCTATGTCTTCGACGGAGCGATCAGGCTCCCCGACGGCGGGAACTACCGGGAGTACCTGATCGCCGGCATCTTCGCGGTCAACATGGGCGGCACCGCGCAGGGCACGGCCATCGGCCTGGCCGTCGACCTGTCGACGGGACTGATCGACCGGTTCCGCTCACTGCCCATGTCGCGCGCCACCGTGCTGATCGGCCGGACCCTCGCCGACCTGTCACTGACGCTGGTCGCCGGCCTGGTGACGGCGATGGCCGGGCTGGCGGGTGCTCGCCGGTCCCTGGCCCGCACTGGCCGCCCTCGGACTGGCGCTGCTGTTCGCCTATTCCGCCGCGTGGGCCGGAACATGCATCGGGATCCTGGCCCGCGGCGCCGAGGCCGCCCAGGCGGTCGGGCTGATGGTCATCCTGCCGCTGTCACTGACGTCGAACGCTTTCATCTCGGTCAGCCAGATGACTCCGTGGCTGCGTGATGTCGCGGTCTGGAATCCCATCAGCGCGCTGGCGGCAGCATGCCGGGAACTACTCGGCGATCCCAACCCGGCCGCCGCGATCCGCGCCTGGCCCATGCAGCATCCCGCCGTCGCCTCACTGCTGTGGTCGGTGGTGCTGCTCGCTCTGCTGGCGCCCACGGCCGTGTGGCTCTTTCAGCGCCGGGCCCAGCGCTGACCACGATGCGGCTGCTCGTAGTGACGGACCAGTACGCGCCTATGGTGGGCGGCGTTCCGGTGGTCACCCGCGGTCTTGCTACCGCGCTGGCCGAGCACGGCCACCAGGTGACCGTGCTCGCCCCGAGCCCGGGCCCGCGGCCGGGCGCCGGCCACGATGGCGGAGCCCGCGTCCGTTACGCGGCCTCGTTTCCGTGGCCCTGGTACTCGGGCATGCGGGTCGCCCGGCCGCCGTTCCGCGCCGTCCGCGACGTTCTCGAAACCGCTTCGCCGGACGTCGTGCATATTCACTCGCCGCTGGTGCTCGGCGTACTCGCCGGCCGGCTGGCAGCCAGGAATGGCGTGCCGGTCGTCTATACCAATCACTACCTGCCGGCCAATGTCAGGACCACCCCGGGCGGCGGCTCGCGGGCACTGGACCGGGCGTTCTACTCCTGGGTCGTCGGGTTCGCCAACCGGTGCGACTACGTCACGGCCCCAAGCCAGGCGGCGCTTGGCCTGCTGCGTGAGCGCGGCCTGACCGTGCCGTCGCAGGTCGTCTCCAACGGCCTGGACGGGCGGGTGTTCGCGCCCGGACCCGCGGACCCGGCGGCTGTCCGCCGCTACGGCCTACGGCCCGGGCAGCCGGTGATCCTGTCGGTCGGCAGGCTGAGCGGCGAGAAACGCGTCGACGTCCTGATCGAGGCGGCCGGCCGCCTGCGAAACCCGGCCCAGCTGGCCATCGCGGGAGCCGGACCGCTCGGGGGCAAGCTGCGGCGCCAGGCGGCCAGGCTCGGGCTGGCCGGACGGGTGACCTTCCTCGGGCATATTCCTGACCCAGACCTGCCTGCCCTGTACCGAGCGGCGGACGTGTTCGCCATCGCATCCGAGGCGGAGCTGCAGAGCCTGGCCACGATGGAGGCCATGGCCAGCGGGCTGCCGGTGGTGGCCGCCGATGCGTGCGCGCTCGGCGAGCTGATCAGGCCGGACATCAACGGCTGCCTATTCACCCCCGGTGACGCGGCCGACCTGGCCGCACGCCTGGATCTGCTCACCGCCGACTCCGGCCTGCGGCACCGGATGGGCGCCGAGAGCCTGCGGATCATCGCAGGTCATGAGCGTGAGAGCACGCTGGAGACATGGGCGGCCGTCTATGGTCTAATGGCCGGAATGTCACGTTCGGCGATGCCGATGCCTTCGGCCAGTCCAGCCTCTCCAGAGGCGGTCTAAGTGCTCCGGGAATGGGACCCGGCCGCGGCCGGGATCACCGTCAGCACGAAGCTTCCGCTGCTTTTCCTTATCGCCGACACCGGGGGCGGGCACCGCAGCGCGGCCAGGGCGGTCACCCAGGCCCTCGAGCGGGCCTACCCGGGTCAGTTCGCGGCCACCGTCGATGACCCGCTGCGCGGCCCCTCGGCCCCGCCGCGGCTGCGGTGGGTGACCGGCCTGTACGGACCGAGCATCAGGCTGACACCGTGGATCTGGGGTGGCTGCTGGCGCTGGACCGACTCGCGCCACGGTCTCTGGCTCGTGCAGCGGCTGCTGTTCTCGCCGGCCAACCGGGTCGTGGCCGACATGGTCGCCGCCAGCCGCCCGGCCCTGATCGTGTCGTTTCACGGCATGACGATCCGGCCCGCGCTGCGCGCCCGCGATACCTACGCGCCCTGCGCACCCGTGGTGACGGTGATCACCGACCTGATCACCCCGCACCGGTCCTGGCGTAACGGCGCGGTGGACAAGATCGTGGTGCCCACCGCGGCCATCGCCGCCAACTGCGGCCGCCAGGGCATGGCGCTGGAGCGTTTCGCTGACCTCGGGCTGGCGGTGGGCGCCGAGTTCTCCGGCGGTCCGCTGCCCGAGCAGGACCGGCTCGAGCTCCGGCGGTCGGTCGGCATCAGCGGCCGGCGCTTCGTCGTGGTGGTCGCCGGCGGAGCCGAGGGGTCGGGCGAGATCGCCCGGCGAACGGCCGCGATCATCCGCGGGGTGCAGGACGTGGACGTAGTGGCGCTCTGCGGCCGCAATCGCGTGGCGCGGCGCCGGCTGGACCGGGTGTCAGCCCGATCGGGCGGCCGCCTCACGGTTAAGGGCTTCGTCGGCAACATGGCCGACTGGCTGAGGTGCGCCGACGTGGTCGTGACGAAGGCCGGACCGGGGATGATCGCCGAGGCCACCTGCTGCGGAGCGCCGCTCATCCTGACGTCGCAGCTGCCGGGCCAGGAGCAGGGCAACGCCGAGTTCGTCGTCGGCGCCGGCGCCGGGCGCCAGGCGCCGACCCTGCGCCAGCTCGTCCACCAGGTCGCATCGCTGCGCGACGACCCGGCCGCGCTGGCCGCGATGCGAGCCGCCTCCACCCGGCTGGGCCGTCCGGGCGCGGCCGCCGAGATTGCCCGCCTGCTGGCCAGCCTGGCCGGCGTTCCCGCCGTGATCAGCGGCGCCGACCTGGGCTCGCCCGGTACAGCGACCACCAGGTCGCAGCGGCCAGCGCCACCGTGATCGCCACCTGCAACGCCATGTCCTGCAGCCAGACATGCGCACTGTGCTGCCACAACGGGTCCGGCGTGTTGCCGGGCGGCGGCGGCGTCACCTGGTTCAGGTTCGTGGTCGACGCCGTCGCGGCGAAGCCCCACCGCGATGGCGACAGCCAGGAGAACTGCTCCAGGCCCGCCTTGCCGTTCAGCCGAAACACCGCGCCGCTCAGCACCACCTCGAGCAGGACCACCACGACCAGCAGCGGCATGGTCTTGTCCGAGGAGTTGACCACCGCCGAGATCAGCAGGCCGGCGGTCATCGACGCCACCGCGAGCACGGCGATGGCCAGCATCAGCTCGACCAGCGGCAGCGAGGTCAGGAAGGCCCCGGTAGTCGGCAGCGGGCGCCCGGCCAGGCCGATCAGCACGAGCACGACCGCCTGCACGGCACTGATCACGCCTAGAACCACGAGCTTCGACCACAGGTAGGCACCGGCAGATAGCCCGGCCGCTCGTTCCCTGGTGTAGATCGCCCGCTCTTTCACCAGCTCCCTGACCGAGTTGGCGACCCCGGTCAGGCAGGCGCCCATCATCAGGATCAGCAGCACCTGGATGGCGTTGCCGTTGTTCGTCCCGGTCAGTCCGCCCGGATCGGGGATGACGCGGATCAGCGCGCCGAGGATGATCGGCAGCAGCGCGATCACGCCGAC
>JADGPC010000008.1 GCA_017882645.1 Streptosporangiales bacterium
ATTTATCATTGCTTCATAAATCGGGCGCAATTCCAGCGCAAAGTCATGAAGAGTGCATCTAGGCGAGCGGCTGACCAACATCTCCGGCGCCGTCTGGGATGTATGGGCGCTTTGACTGGCTCGGGCTGAAGGCTGGCTGGCGGACGGCGCCCCGGCGCTCGGTCTGCCTGGCGCCAGCCGCCGGGCGCGGCACTCTGCGTGCCGGGCGCCGGCCTTGACGAGGGCTGGTCTGCGTGCCGGGCGCCGGCCTTGACGAGGGCTGGTCTGCGTGCCTGGCGCCTGCGCGGCGAAGGGCAATTCTATCCGGTCGGCGTCCTGGCGCGGTCGGCAGTCGTCGCCCCGCTGCGCCGCCGAGCGGTCACTCCGCTACGCCGACCGGCGGCCGCCCGGCCGCGCCGTGCGGCCGATGCTGCGGACCCGGCTTGGTCGTCGCCGAGCAAGCGCGGTCCTGCGGCCCTGATCAGCACGACCGCCCAGGTGCGCAGCGGCTTCCACGGCTCGGCGAGCTCGGCGAGCCGTTCGCCAGACACCGGTTCATCCAGGTCGTAGAGCCTGCCAGTGAGAGCGAGCGCCTGCGGCTCGGCGACCGGCAGGACGTCGGCGAAGCCCGTACCCCTGATCACGATCAGCGAGCTGTAGAACGGTCCGATGCCCTTGATCTGCTGGAGCTCATCGGCTGCGGTATCGGGTCCCAGCGCCAG
Source organism: Streptosporangiales bacterium (assembly GCA_017882645.1). Classification (GTDB taxonomy): domain Bacteria; phylum Actinomycetota; class Actinomycetes; order Streptosporangiales; family Streptosporangiaceae; genus Chersky-822. The sequence goes on from JADGPC010000008.1 coordinate 702, forward strand.
CAGATGCACGGCGTCCAGCCGGCCCGCGATCGCTGCGTCGGCGACGCCGTGCAGCCGGCTCAGCTTGTCCGCCGGGATACCGGCGAACGTCTCGACGCGCAGCAGCGCTTCAGGTGTCGGGAAGGCGGCGACCTGCTGGCCGGCCAGATCAAAGACCGCGCCATGTTCCTCGCTGAGGCGCTGCCTGACGGCCATCATCTGACGGGCTGGCCGCCGGGCGCTCAGCACCGACCAGGCGGCGGCCTCGTACGGTGAGTAGAACAGCGGCGGTCTTAGTCCCGGCGCGATCTGCTGGAGGCGTCCGATCACCGGGTCCCGCTCGCCGATCCTGGTGAATTCCTCGCCGTCATGATCCAGGGACAGGACGCGGGCGACCTGGCCGCGGACCGCGTCGATGTCGGCGCCGGCCGGCCCGCTGACCGTGCCATGCACCACGCCCGCGTCGTCCTGTCGCACCTCGACACCGACCTGGGCGGTGTAGCCGTCCAGGCAGAAAGCCAGACGCATGACGCCGGCCCACGCGCCCGCAGCGCGCTGGCCGAATCCGAACGTGGCCGCTTCGGCCAGCGAGAACGGCCCGATCGGCGTGATGGTGAAGGTCGGCGAGTCCATCGCATCTCCCTTGCTGGTCCGCGGCTGATGCCCATCGTCGCAGCGGGGTCTGACAGTCGCCGTCGAACGTCTGCGAGCGGGAGGCGGGGAAAGCGAGGGATGGGAGGGGACGCGGGCGAGGGAGCGAAGGGAGCGAGGGGAGCGGGCGAGGGAAGCGAGGGGAGGGCCGGGGCAGGCCAGGGTTAGTGGCCGTCGCGGCGGAACCTGCGTTCCCAGCTGCGCTCGCGGATGAGCACGCCGTCGCGCCGCAGCTCGCGCCTGAACCGGTAGCGGAGCGAGTCCGCGTCACCATCGAGGTCGAGGAACGAGCTGAAGATCAGCAGCCGGTCCGGCAGATGGACCTCGGTCCTGGCCTCACCCCTGGCCGATGCCTCGGCAGGCCGGTCATCGTCGACCTCATACCGCAGGTACTCCTCGTCGATGACCTTGCCCCAGGTGAACACGTTGCCGGCCGTGCCACGCCACGCGATCGAGGCGATCCCCTTGTCGTCGCGCACCAGCGTCCAGCGGACCGGCAGCACGTCTCCCCAGCCGCACACGCCGTCCAGCTCCTGGCCGGCCTCGAAGTCGCCGAAGACCGGCGCGGGCCGGGACTCCGCGGGGACGACCGGCAGCGCCAGCCGGGTCCCGGTCGGGCCGAGCCGTACCCTCGACGTCGCCGGGTGCGGCGTCGGCCAGATCATCGGCCACATGGCGTTCGAGATCGCGAGCCTGATCCGGTGGCCGCGCGGGAAGACCCACGAGCAGGCATGAAGCGGCAGCGGCAGCCAGTCGGGCTGCGGCTCGGCGGCAGCGCCCGACGCCCCGGGCACCGGCGCGGCCGGGTCCCGCATCGGGTCGGGCCGGTCGGACCGCCCGCCGCCGGCCACCAGCGTGCTGGTGCCGTCCGGCGCCACGTCGCAGACCCTGGCGAACCAGTTCAGCGGCGAGGCGTCGGCACCGCCGTGAATGTCGACCTGGCAGAAACCGAGTATTTCCAGGTCCTCGGCGAGCGGCGCCGAGTCGAACGTCAGGCTGTAGGCGTCCGCGCCGCGCTGGTCGACGGTCAGCTCGCCCCACCAGTGGCCGGCCTCGATCCCGGCCGACGGCACGTACCGAAGCTGGACCGACTCGTCCGGACCAGGCTCGGCGGACAGCGTGCGTCCCGCCCCGCAGTACAGCACGTGGCTGGAGGTCCGCTCCGGCGGCAGCGCCGTCTCGCTCCGCCAGTGGCCGGGCAGCTCGGTGAGGTCAGGGTCCGGCGGCCGCCAGGTCTGCACGTAGACGTCGGCCATCGGCTCGTCGAGCAGGCCGGTGTCGATTCCTTTCAGCCAGTGCTCCCACCAGCGGACCGCGTGCGAGCGCCACTCCACGGCCGGCCCCGGCACCGCGTGATGCGGCCAGGTGTGGTTCCACGCCCCGATCAGCGCCCGGACCGGCGCATGAGCGTTCTGCGCCATCCGGAAGACCGAGTCGCGGTACCCGTCCCACCAGCCCGTGATCAGGAAGGCGGGGACCTTCAGCCTGGAGTAGTCCGGGCGCAGCGAGGCACGCTGCCAGTAGGGGCCGTCCTGCTGCTGGCCCAGCCAGGTCATCAGCCAGGGCTCGCTGTCGAACCGGCGGGCGAGCACCTCCTCGTCCAGCGGGTACTCCGGTGCCGGGGGCAGCATGTTGAGCTGGTCGATCATGACCGAGTACTCGTCGAGATGGAGCAGCCCGTCGATGTAGTGCACGTCGTCATGGAACATGTCGTCGGAGGCCTCGCAGGCGATGATCGCCTTGAGCGCGGGCGGCGGCGGCTGGCGCATGGCGATCTGGATCGAGTTGAAGCCACCCCAGGAGATACCCCACATGCCGACCGAGCCCGTGCACCACGGCTGGTCAGCGAGCCAGGCGATGACTGCCTCGGCGTCGAGTTGCTCCTGCTCGGTGTACTCGCCGGCCGGCAGCTCGCCGTCGCTGTTGCCCGTCCCCCTGATGTCCACCCTGGCGCCCGCGATCCCGCGCGTCGTCAGGTAGCCGTTGAGCTCCAGGTTGCGGCCGACCGAATCGTCCTTGCGGTACGGCAGGTACTCCAGCACGACCGGCACCGGGCTGGTGTCGGTGTCGGGCGGGAGATAGAGCGTGGCCGCGAGGCTGACTCCGTCGGGCATGGGGATCGCGACCTCGCGGATCACGGTGGTCGGGACGTCGGTCACTGAGTGCTCCCCTTGCTGGTGCCCGGTACGGAGATCGCGCTGCGGAGCAGCTCGACGAACTGGCACACGCGCTGCTCTCGCATCTGGGCTGACTGGGTGAAGTAGCCGAACAGCCCGGGATCGAGCTCCTCGGTCACGATCGCGTCCTGGCAGCGATCGATCAGCCAGTTCACCAGCGAGATGATCAGCTCGATCTCGATGTCCCGCCTGACCTCGCCCCGCTCGACGCCGAACTCGACGAACTCCCTGGTCCCGTAGGGGTCCTCCTGCTGCATGTACTTGGTGATCTCGCGCTTGAGCGCCAGATCCGAGCAGTAGCTGCCGATCAGCACGACGCGGTACGGGATCCAGTCCTCGTGGATCATGTGCGGGGTGTTCGCCAGCCAGTAGC
>JADGPC010000079.1 GCA_017882645.1 Streptosporangiales bacterium
CCCGCCGGGGTGGCCGGCGACGCGGGCCGTCAGAAGAAGATCAGCTTGACCGCGGCGATGATTCCGATGACCACGACCAGCAGCCGCAGCGCCGTAGGCGGCAGCCGCCGTCCGAACTTCGCTCCCAGCAGGCCGCCGATCGTCGACCCGGCCGCGATCAGCAGCACCGCCAGCCAGGAGACATGCGCGAACAGGATGAACACGATGGCGGCGGTGGCGTTGACCAGTGCGACGAGGACGTTCTTGGCGGCGTTGACTCGCTGCAGGCTCTCGTCCAGGAAGCTGCCCAGCAGCCCGATGACCAGCACGCCCTGGGCCGCGCCGAAATATCCGCCGTAAGCCCCGGCCAGCAGCATGCCGCCGGTCAGCACCGGGCCAACATGATCGGCATGACCGGCGTGATCGCCGTCGCCGCCGTTACCGTCTTCGCCGGCCGCCCTGGCCCGGCGCGCCGCCAGCCGTGCGGCCATCCGCGGCTGGATCAGCACCAGCACGCAGGCGATCAGGATCAGCGCCGGAACGATCAGGGTGAAGGCGCTCGCCGGCAGCGAGAGGAGCAGGACCGCGCCGGTCAGGCCGCCGATCACCGCCGCGATGCCGAGCCGGATCAGGCGGCTGCGCTGCCCGGCCAGCTCCCGCCGGTAGCCGTACGCGCCGCTGAAGTTGCCGGGGACCAGCCCCACATTGTTCGAGACGTTGGCGACCACCGGGGGGAAGCCGAACGCGAGCAGGGTGGGGAACGTGATCAGCGATCCGGAGCCGACCACCGCGTTGATGGCGCCCGCGGCGATGCCCGCGCCCAGGATGGCGAGCGCCTCAGCTGGGGACACAAGACATCAGGGCAGATAGCCGGACCGGGCGGTCCACCGGGCGGCACGCCGCTCGACCAGCAGTGGCACGCCGAAGCATCTGGACAGGTTCCGCTCGGTGAACACCTCATGCAGCGGGCCGGCCGCCAAGACGGCGCCCTTGCGCAGCAGCATCGCGTGGGTGAAGTCCTCGGGCACTTCCTCCACATGGTGTGTCACCAGAATGATCGTCGGCGCCCGGGGGTCGCGGGCCAGCGCTGAGACCCGCCGCAGCAGGTCTTCGCGGCCGCCCAGGTCCAGCCCAGCGGCTGGCTCATCGAGCAGCAGCAGCTCAGGATCGGGCATGAGCGCGCGGGCGATCTGGACCCGCTTGCGCTCGCCCTCGGACAGGGTCGCGAAGTTCCGCCTGATCAGATGGGCGCAGCCGAGCGCATCGAGCAGTTCCACCGCGCGCGTGACGTCGAACGAGTCGTAGTCCTCGTTGTTGCGGCGCAGGATTCCATAGGAGGCGGTCAGGACCAGGTCGATGACCTTCTCAGCGGCCGGCACCAGGTCGGCGACCGCCGCGCTGGACAGCCCGATCCTGGTCCGCAGGTCGGTGAGGTCGTCGTCGGCCACGTCCTGGTCCACGGCCTCGCCGAGGATCTCGACGGTGCCCTCGGTCGGGACCAGCTGCGCGCCGGCAATCTGGAGCAGCGTTGTCTTGCCCGCTCCGTTCGGGCCGATGAGCACCCAGCTCTCGTCGCTGTGCGCGGTCCAGTCCACGTCCCTGAGCAGCATCGACCGCTCGTGCCTGACCCCGACACCGCGTAGCCGTAGCACCTCATCCGACATGCGGACCCTCCCAGTAAGCGCCATTCTCAGGTCGAACCTACGGCATCGGCGGCCACGCTACTGATCGGCCTGCCGGACCGCGAGCAACGCGGCCTGAGTGCGATCGGCCACGCCGTGCTTGGCCAGGCCCGCGGCGCCCGATCGCAGGACCGCGCCGGCCGCCTCCGGCGCGAGCAAGGTGTGCCCGTCGTTGACCGACCGGGCCTGCTGCTGCCGTGACGCCCGGCGGGTCGGCGGTCCGGAGGCCGCGCCGGCCCGGGTAGCGTTGGCTGCGCTATGCCTGGTCCTCAGATGACGCTTCTGGTGACCCTGACCGGACGGGACCGGCCAGGCGTCACCTCCCGGCTGTTCTCGGTTCTCGCCGCACACCAGCTCAGCGTCATCGATGTCGAGCAGGTCGTGATCCGCGGCCGCCTGGTCCTGGGCGTGCTGCTGGCCTGCGACAGCGCACCAGACCTGACGGCGATCCACCGCGAGGTGACGGCCGTCGCCGCCGACTTGGACCTGGACGCGGAGATCACCACTGGCTCGGGCGAGCCGCCCCGCCGACGGGGCAGCCTGCACGTGACCGTCCTGGGGAGCCAGCTCGCGCCGGCCGCTATCGCGGCCATCGCCGGCCGGATCGCGGCCAACGGAGCGAATATCGACCGGATCGGCAGGCTGGCCAACCGCCCGGTGACCTGCATCGAATTCGGCGTGTCCGGCGCCGATCCCGGCATGCTGCGCACCGCGCTGGCCCGTGAGTCGGTCGAGCAGCAGGTGGACATCGCCGTGCAGCGCGGCGGCCTGCACCGGCGCGCGATGCGCCTGGTCGTGATGGACGTCGACTCAACCCTGGTCAGGGGCGAGGCGATCGACCTGCTCGCGGAGCGGGCCGGATGCGGGCCACAGGCTGCCGAGCTGACCGCGGCGGCGATGCGCGGCGAGCTGGACTTCGCCACCGCCCTGCGAGAGCGCGTCGCGATGCTGGCCGGGCTCGACTGCGCTGCGCTGGACCAGGTCCGCGCGGAACTCAGGCTCGCCCCCGGTGCGCGCACCCTGATCCGGACGCTGCGGCGGCTCGGCTACCGGTGCGGCATCGTCAGCGGCGGTTTCACCCAGTTCACCGACGGGCTCGCCGCGGAACTCGGCCTCGACTACGCGACCGCCAACACCCTGGAGATCACCGACGGCCGGCTGACCGGCCGCCTGTCCGGCCGCATCATCGACCGGGCCGGAAAAGCACAGGCGCTGCGGGATTTCGCCACGCAATCCGGCGTGCCGCTGAGCCAGACGGTCGCGGTCGGCGACGGCGCCAACGATCTTGACATGATCGCGGCGGCCGGCCTGGGCATCGCGTTCAACGCCAAACAGGCCGTGCGGGACGCCGCGGACGCGTCGCTCAGCGTGCCGCACCTCGACGCCATCCTTTATCTGCTCGGGATCTCGCGCGACGAGGTGGAGGCGGCCGACGCGGAGGACGCCGCACTGGCCACGTCCAACGGCCGCCCTACCGGCGCGGGTAACACGGGCTGAGCGCGTCCCTGAGCCGTCGCTACCGGCGCGGCGGACCCGGGCTGAGCAACGGCTAGCCAGCCGTCCGGGCCACGAGGACTAGCTAGTCCGGGCCACGCGGCGGGATCCAGCCGGCAGCTTGCTTGCCCGAGCCTGCCGCGGCACCCGCCCAGTCCCCCGGCAGGTCGATCACCGCGATCGCCGCCGCCGGGAACTCCTGCCGCTGGCCGGTCAAGGTCGCGGCCAGCTGCTGGGCGGCGGGATTGTGGCCGACGTACATCAGGGTGCCCACCTCCGGCCGGGTCTGCCTGATGATGTCCAGGAGCTGTTCGGCGTTGGCGTCGTACAGCCGCGGATCGTTGCTGACTTGGGCTTCAGCGCCCAGATCGGCGCTGACGTGTAGCCAGGTCTGGCGGGCCCGCCGCGCTGTGGAGCAGATCACCGCGTCGGGAACGAAACCGTGAGCGCGCAGCCAGCTGCCTGCCGCCGCCGCGTCACGCCTGCCTCGCGCCCGCAGCGCCCGCTCTGCATCCGGGCCGCCAGGCAGCTCGCCTGCCTGCGCGTGACGCATCACGATGAGCCGGGGTACCGCACGCATGGGAACCATCGTGCGGCACATCGAGTCGAACGGCCCGCAGGCACGCGGAGCGTGCGGTGCTTACCTACCGCGCTGAGCTTCTGGCGGGCCTCCCGCGCTGAGCTTCTGGCGAGCCAGATCCCGGTGCGCCGGGAGCTGGCCCGGCAGAACTGGCTCGCGGCGGCTCAGGCAGCCGCCGCCGTCTTCCCGCTGCCCTCAGTGTCAACCGGGGCGGCAGGAACTTCCGGGCCGCCGGACGCGATGCTGGTCGAACGGCGCTTGGAGATGACGATCGCGGCCACCACGATCGCGATCGCGCCGAGCGCGACGCCGGTGCGCAGCCCCGCGTTGTGGCTGTATTCCACCACGCTCTGCGCGATCAGCAGCGAGACCAGGTTCATCACCTTGATCAGCGGGTTGATCGCCGGGCCGGCGGTGTCCTTGAACGGGTCACCGACGGTGTC
>JADGPC010000478.1 GCA_017882645.1 Streptosporangiales bacterium
CCGCCCTCGTCCAGCAGAATTTCCAGATCATCAAGGAAGTGCACGCCTCGGGCGTCGCGGTACTGATGGTGGAGCAGAATGCCACGATGGCGCTGACCATCGCCGACCGCGGGTACGTCCTGTCGACCGGCGAGATCGTGCTGGAGGGCACGGCGGCCGAGCTGCTGCGCAGCGAGGACCTGAAGCGCGCGTACCTCGGCCGGTGACCGGTCAGCGTGTGATCATGCCGTTGACCAGATGAACATCTCAGCCTATTTTTCTCTTAATGAGTAATTCGATCGCCGACCTGACGTCGGCTCACCACGGTCCCTCAGCCGCAATCGCCGCCGCGCGGGCACGCTTCAGCTCGCTTCGGGGCGACTTCGTCTTCCTGGACGCGCCCGGCGGTACCCAGACACCGGACGAGGTCGCCGAGGCGGTCGCGCAGGTGTACCGCGAGTCCAGCGGCAACACGGGCGCTCCGTACGCCACCAGCCGGCGGCTCGAGGTTCTGGTCGACGAGGCCAGGGCGGCTTCGGCCAGGTTCCTCGGCTGCACGTTCGACGAGGTCATATTCGGCGCCAACATGACCTCGCTCAATTTCACGCTGTCCCGCACTCTTGGCAGGCAGCTGAACCCGGGCGACGAGATCGTCGTGACCCGGCTGGATCATGACGCCAACGTGGCGCCGTGGCTGGACCTGGCGGCCGACCGCGACCTCCGCGTCCGGCACGCTGACGTGCACTCGGACACCAGCCTGGACCTCGCTGACCTCGAACGTCACCTTGGCCCGCGGACCAAGGTGGTGGCCTTCCCGTGGGCGGCCAACTCGACCGGCACGATCGTGGACGCACGGGCGATCTGCGACCTCGCCCATCAGGCCGGCGCGCTGGCGTGGGTCGACGCGGTCCAGTACGCGGCGCACGAGCCGATGGACGTCACCTCGATCGGCGCCGACGTCGTGACCTGCTCGGCCTACAAGTTCTGCGGGCCCCATCTGGGCATCGCGTTCGGCCGCCGGGAGCTGCTCGAGTCCTGGCGGCCCTACAAGGCACGCCCGGTGTCCTTCGAGCCGGTCGGGCACCGGTTCGAGACCGGGACCCTGCCGTACGAGCTGCTCGGCGGCTTGCTCGCCACCTACGCCTATCTCGACAGCCTGGGCGGAATGGCGGAGCTGGCCGCCTGGGAGCGCCAGCTTGGCGAGCGGATGCTGGCCGGGTTTCCCGCCGGAACGCAGCTGTACGGCCTGCCGACCATGGCAGGCCGGGTGCCGACGTTCCTGATCAACTTCCCTGGCGTCCCGTCGGCGCGGCTCAGCGAGGAACTGGCCGACCGCGGCTTCGGCGTGTGGAGCCACGGCAGCTACTACGCGCTGGGCCTGCACGAGCGGATCGGCTGGGGTGAGGCCCTGCGGATCGGGCTCGCGCACTACAACACGCTCGAGGAGATGGACCGGTTCAACGAGGTGCTCGCCGCCCTGGTCGCCAGCTACGCGCCGGATGCCACGCCGGACGTGGTCAGCGGCGGGCAGCGATGACACTCGGGGTCGTCGTCCGGGCTGGCGAGGTGGCCGCGGATCGCGCCGCGGGCGGCGCCAGCGTGCGGACTCTGATCGACACCTCGTCGGACGGCCCTGGCCTGGTCCGCCGGCTGGTTGAGCTGCCGGCCCGATCGCGATTCGACGGCACCGCCGGCCCTGCTGGCGAGCTGTGGTTCGTCATCGACGGAGCAGGTCAGCTGGACGTGGCCGGCCAGCCTGGCCTGCCGCTCAGCCGCGACCGGGGGCTGTGGATGCCGCCCGGTGCGGCCTACCAGGTGCAGGCCGCGGAAGACGGCGAGCTGCGCCTGGACGTCGTGTCGCTGCCGGCCGAGACGCCTGGCGGCGACACGCCCGGCAGCGAGCGGCCGGGCCAGGGCGCGCTGGCGGGCCGTGACTTCGCCGGCTGCGAGATCGAGACGACGGGGGACCGCCAGTTCCGGGTCGTGTTCGGTCCCGGCCGCGGCTGCTCGGCCGCCACTCAGTTCGTGGGCGAGATCCCGCCGGGGCGAGCGCCTGATCACAGCCACCCCTACGACGAGGTGGTGCTGATCCTCCAGGGCGAGGGGATCGCGCACATCGGCGGCGCCGAGCATCCGCTGTCCGCCGGTACCTGCGCGCACCTGCCCCCTGGGCTGGTGCACTGCCTGGAGAACACCGGGCCGTCCATGATGCGCGTGCTCGGCGTCTTCCACCCGGCCGACAGCCCCGCCGCCAAGCTGGAGCAGCGCGGCTAGGAGCGGCTCGCCGGGTCAGAACCGGCGGTCGCTGTACTCCTCGACGGCGGCGGGCGCGGGACGCCAGCCCGGGGACTTATGCGCGGGAGCACCGCCTGGGCCCGGTGACGTGGAGGGCGACGGCGAGGGCGTCGGCGTGGCTGTCGGCGACGGCGTGGTCGACGTGGGCGTGCTGGTCGGCGTCGGCATCGGCGTCGGGCTCGGTGACTTGTGCTTCTTCTTCGGCGGCGTGTAGGTCAGCGGCAGGTCGAAGTAGGGGTAGGTCGGCGGATAGACGAACGACTTGGCCCGCAGCTGCAGGGTGAGGAAGGTCAGCTGCCAGGTCGCGCCGGGAGCGTTGTCGCCGAACATCTGGCCCGGGGCGCTGAGCGCGCCGTTTACCTCGCGGTAGTTGGCCCTCGGGTAGACCATCCTCCCGCTGCCGGTCGGCGATTTCGGGTTGAAGACCGACACGTAGCCGGCCAGCCGCGGCGTATAGCCCGCGAAGGCCGCGTAGTAGCCGCCGTTGGCGGTGCCGGTCTTGGCCGCCGCCGGGATTCCGATCGACCGGCCGTCGGCCGTGCCGCCGGGGCCGAGCACGCCCTGCAGGACATAGTTGGCCGCGTCGGCGACGCCGGCGGCGATGACGCGGTGGCAGCCGGCCCGCCCGACCGGGTAGCGGGTGCCGTTGGTGGCGGTGATGGCCCTGATCGCGATCGGCCTGCAGTACACGCCGCGCGCGGCCAGGGTGGCGTAGGCGGCGGCCATGTTCATCGGGGACACGTAGACCGAGCCGAGCGTGAACGACGGGTAATTGTCGACGGACAGGTTGTCGCTCTTGGGAAGGCGCGAGTCGCGGCGCAGCAGTGACGTGCCGTCGGCCCTGGTCATCCCGAAGCTCGCGGCCGTCCTGACCACGTCACAGAGCCCGACTCGCTGCTCGAGCGTGGCGTAGAACGCGTTGATCGAGCCGACCGTCCCGTCGTAGATGGTGTACGTCTTGGCCCCCTGCGGGCCCTCGGCGTTGATGACGCTGAAGGCCGGCACGTAGCCGCCGTGGCAGTTGTAGTACGGGCCGACCGTGGTCGGCGAGGTGACCTTCAGGTGGTAGCCGAACGGCAGGCCCTGCTTCAGCGCCGTCACCAGCGTGAAGATCTTCGACGACGAGCCGGTCTGCACGCCCGAGCTGGCTCCGTAGCGCGTGTTCACCGCGTAGTCGACGGTGGTGTGGTGCGATCCGTTGCCGAACAGCCGGTTCTCGGCGATGGCCCTGATCTTGCCCGTGCCGGGCTGGATCAGCACCTCGGTGTCCGCATTGTGGCCCGGATTGTAGTAAGACGAGCGGGCCGGCTGGACGAAGTTGACCGCGTGCTCGGCGGCATGCTGATCGGTCGCGTCCAGGGTCGTGTAGATCTTCATGCCGCCGGTGAAGTTCAGCGCCTTCCAGGCCTTCGCGTAGATCGGGTCGTACCGCATGACCGAGAGCACGTAGTCGCAGAAGAAAGCGTCCTTCCTGACCGACGGGCTGATGCAGCCGGTCTGCAGCGGCAGGAGCGAGATATGCAGCCCGAGGCGCTCGGCCGACGCCGCCGCTGCCTGCGCTCGGGTGATATAGCCGAGCTTGGCCATCGTGGCCAGGACCACGTTGCGCCGGCCTTTGGCGGCCGCCGGGAACCGCAGCGGATCGTAGGCCGCCGGATTCTCCACCAGGCCCGCCAGCATGGCCGCCTGAGTCAGGCTCAGGTTGCTGGCCGAGGTCGAGAAATAGAACTGGGAAGCAACCTGAATGCCGTACGCATGGTTCTCGAAGTAGGCGGCGTTCAGGTACGCCGCGAGCAGTTGCTGCCTGGTCATGCGCTGCAGGACGTTGGCGGCGATCCGCAGCTCGCGCACCTTCCTGGCCACGGTCTCGGCGGCGCAGTCGGCGGCCTGGGCGGTGCTGGTGGCCATCAGGATGCACGCGTTCTTGACGTACTGCTGGGCCAGCGTCGAGCCGCCCTGGACCTGACTCCCCGACAGTGTGCTGATCAGGGCCCGCACGGTGCCGTGCAGATCGAAGGCGCCATGGGCATAGAACCGCGCGTCCTCGATTGCGACGATGGCATTGCGCATGACCGGCGCGATCTGGCTGAAGCTCACCGGGACCCGGTAGATGCCCCGGGGATAGTAATAAGCGATCAGGTGACCCTGGGTGTCAAGCAGTTCGGACCGGGCGGGCAATTCGCCGAGGCCAGCTACGGGCAGGCTATTGAAGGTGCTGGCGGCGTCCCTGGTGGCGAGCCCGGCGGCGCCGACGAACGGGAGCGTCGCGGCCGCCGTCAGCAGGCCGCCGGTCAGCGCCAGCGCGACGAGCAGGCCAGCGGCTTTGCCGCGATTGTAATGACCCTTGCGACGCACGAACTCAGCGTAACCTTTCCGCCACATCTTACATAGTGTCGGAAATAGATCAATTCAATCACGGTTCAGGCGATTGATGAGGCGGGCGAGCCTCGGTCACGCCAGCGCCGCGGCCACGATTGTCCTGGCCTCTTCCTGGATCTCGCGGAGATGGTTCTCGCCGCGGAAGGACTCGGCGTACAGCTTGTAGATGTCCTCGGTCCCGGACGGCCGGGCCGCGAACCAGCCCGACTGCGCGACCACCTTCAGCCCGCCGATCGGGGCGCCATTGCCAGGCGCGGTCGTCAGCGTGGCCGTAATCGGCTCGCCCGCGAGGTCGCCGGCCGTCACCTGCGCGGGGGAGAGCCTGGCCAGCGCGGCCTTCTGCCCGGCTGTAGCCGGCGTGTCGACCCGTGCGTAGGCCGGGTCGCCGTACCTGGCTGTCAGGTCCTCGTACAGGTCGGACGGGGAGCGTCCGGTCACGGCCGTGATCTCGGAGGCGAGCAGGGCCAGGATGATGCCGTCCTTGTCGGTCGTCCAGGGCGATCCGTCGCGCCGCAGGAAGGAGGCGCCCGCACTCTCCTCGCCGCCGAACGCGACGGTCCCGTCCAGCAGCCCCGGCACAAACCACTTGAAGCCGACCGGGACCTCGAGGAGGCGCCGGTGCAGGCCGTCGGCGACCCGGTCGATCATCGACGAGCTAACCAGCGTCTTGCCGACCGCGGCTGCCTCGGGCCAGCCGTCGCGATGCTGGTACAGGTACTCGATGGCGACGGCGAGGTAGTGATTGGGGTTGAGCAGCCCGCCGTCCGGAGTGACGATGCCGTGGCGGTCGGCGTCGGTGTCGTTGCCGGTAGCGATCGTGAAGTCGCGCTGCCTGGCGATCAGGCTGGCCATGGCGAACGGTGACGAGCAGTCCATCCTGATCTTGCCGTCCCAGTCCAGGGTCATGAACCGGAAGGTCGGGTCGACCGCGGGGTTGACCACGGTCAGGTCGAGGCCGTAGCGCTCGCCGATCTCGCCCCAGTAGCCGACGCTGGCGCCGCCGAGGGGGTCGGCTCCGATCCGCACGCCGGCGGCGCTGATCGCCTCGAGGTCGACCACCTGCCCGAGTGCCGACACATAGGCGTCGAGGAAGTCATACCGCCCGGTCGTGTCGGCCGCCATCGCCCGCGCGTACGGAATCCGGTGTACTCCGGCCAGCCGGTCGGCGAGCAGGGCGTTCGCCCGGTCACCGATCTTGCTGGTGATGTCCGTCCCGGCCGGGCCGCCATCAGGCGGGTTGTACTTGAAGCCGCCGTCCGACGGCGGGTTATGCGATGGCGTGACCACGATCCCGTCGGCGCGCGACCGGCTGCCTGACGCGTTATGGGCCAGGATCGCCCTGGATACGGCGGGCGTCGGGGTGTACCCGCCGCGAGCGTCCAGCAGCACGCGCACGCCGTTGGCCGCGAGCACCTCGATCGCGCTGACCTGGGCTGGCTCGGACAGGGCGTGGGTATCGGCGCCCAGGTACAGCGGGCCGTCGATCCCCTCGCTGAGCCGGTACTCGCAGATCGCCTGGGTCGCGGCCACGATGTGGTCTTCGTTGAACGTCGTGGCCAGGGCGGAGCCGCGATGGCCTGAGGTACCGAACGACACCCGCTGGGCGGCCTGCTCAGGGTCCGGGTGCAGCGCGTAATAGGCCGTGACGAGCTTCGCTACGTCGACCAGATCTGCAGCGGCTGCCGGCTGCCCGGCGCGCGGACTCACCATGCTCAACATCCTGACATGGTCGCGGCAGCCGCGGCCGCCGGGGCGCCCTGCCGCTATTCCTGCCGCCCAGGCTTGGACATTCAGCCGGCCGGGCAGTAACAAGTGACGGCAACTCGGGTGTGAAGGGAAATACCGATGCTCAGGGGTTTCAGGAACTTCCTCATGCAGGGCGAGCTGATCGTCATCGCGGTGGGCTTCGTGGTGGCGCTGGCCTTCAGCACGCTGATCCTGTCCTTTACCACCAATATCATTACTCCGCTGGTAAACGCTGCGGGCGGCGGATCGGGTGGCAAAGGTCTCGGCTGGACCATTAACGGGCAGCGCATAGACCTTGGCGCCTTCATCTCCGCGATTATCTACTTCATCATCTTCATGGCCGTCATCTACTTCCTGATCGTGGTCCCCTACCGGGCCTATATGAGGCGGCGCGGCACCACCGCTTTCGGCGCGCCGGCGGCCACGAGGGTATGCCCGGAATGTAAGTCAGCTGATGTGCCCGACGATGCCACGAAATGCAGGCATTGCGCCAGCCAGCTCGCCGCGGTCTCCGGCGGCGGGGGCAAGGGCGCAACCGAGCGATAGTAGTCAGCTGCGGTCCGCCGCTGACTTGGCAAGTATTCCGCGCCGCGGCCCGGAATACTTGCGGCATGCACTCGGCCGTTAAGCGGGCACAAAGGATCAGCCTATTCTGGCTGAAGATATATGGTGGGCCGGAATTGGCGGGCTTGCTGGCGGCTGCTACCGCTTTCGGCATAGTTCATGCCAGCGGCGGGCCGCTGCTCGGGTCTGCCATCCTGGGCAGCTGGGCAGAGGACTTCGCATTCGTCGGGTACTTCGCCGTGCGGACGGTCCGCGAGCAGAGCGGGCACCATGACCGGAGGACCGGGGCACGGTATTACCTGCTCACCTTCTCGCTGGCGTTCTGGAGTCTCCTGATCGAGCTGGGGCCGGCTGAGGCGATTGACAAATTTGTGCGTCCTGCCCTGCTATACGAGATTCCGCACGGTCTGCACAGCCTGGCGATCGGCTTCGTTGTCGCCAAATTCTCGGCCGATATTGTCTATTACTTCTTCGCGTATGCCGGGCGAACGATCCGGATGCGGTATGTCAGGTCCGCTCCGCCGGGCTTACCGCCCTGTCCGCTCTGCCCTAGCGCCGGGACCGAGGGCGAGCCCCTGTCCGCGACGGCAGGCAGGGGCCGCCCTTTCCCAATCGCTCTATAGTGAGCGAATGACTGTCGAGGGCGCTGTTTCCTCTGGTGCCGTCCCGGCGCTGGTCGTGCGGACGGCGGGGTCGGATCGTACGTTCCGGCCCGGGCGCAGCTACCGGATCGGGCGCGATCCGCAGTCGGACATCGTGATCGATGATCCACGGGTCTCCTGGCTGCACGCGATCCTGCAGGCAGACGGCGGCCAGTGGCGGCTCGAAGACGTGAGCAGCACCAACGGCACGTTCGTCGGTCAGGAGCGCATGCAGCGGGTCGAGATCAGCGGCGCCTGCCAGGTCCGGCTGGGCGATTCGGGCAGCGGTCCGGTGATTTCCTGCTCGGTGGCGGTCGCGCCGGACGGCCAGACCACGGTGCTCGCTTCGGCCCCGCCTGCGGAGTCACTGTCCGGCCAGCCGTCGCTGACCGGCGAGCGGATGCCCAGCGCCGTCATGCGGCTACCCCCCAAGAGGCTGCGGATCGGCCGCGCGGACGACAACGAGGTCGTGGTCTCCGATCTCAGCGTGTCCCGGCATCACGCCGAGCTTCGCCGGACGGACCGGGGCGGCTATGAGATCGCCGACCTGGGCAGCTACAACGGCACGTTCGTCAACGGCCAGCGGATCACCGCCCAGCTCGTCACCGACAGCGACATCATCGGCATCGGCCGGGCCACTTACCGTCTCGTCGGCGATCAGCTGGCCGAGTTCATCGACACCGGTGACATCTCGCTCGACGCCAGGGGCCTGACGGTCCGGCTGCCCGGCGGGAAGGTGATCCTGGATGACGTGGGCTTCCCGCTCGGCGAGCGCTGCCTGCTCGGCGTGATCGGGCCGAGCGGCGCGGGCAAGTCCACGCTGCTCGGAGCGCTGACCGGGATTCGCCCTGCGACCGACGGCTCGGTGCTCTACGACGGCCGCGATCTGTACGCCAACTACGCCGAGCTGCGGCACCGGATCGGTCTAGTGCCGCAGGAGAACATCCTGCACACGCAGCTGTCGGCCCGGCGCGCGCTCGGCTATGCCGCCGAGCTCCGGTTCCCCAGGGACACCAGTCCCGCCGAGCGGGACCGCCGGATCGGCGAGGTGCTCGGCGAGCTGTCGCTGACCCAGCATGCCGATACCCGCACGTCGTCACTCTCCGGCGGCCAGCAAAAACGTGTCAACGTTGCTCTCGAGCTGCTGACGAAACCATCGCTGCTGTTCCTGGACGAGCCCACCTCCGGCCTGGACCCTGGCCTGGACATGTCCGTAATGGAGATGATGTCCGACCTGGCGCACGACGGGCGGACCGTGATCGTCGTGACGCACAGCGTCGCGAACCTGGACGTCTGCGACCGGCTGCTCGTGCTGGTCCCCGGCGGCAAGGTCGCCTACTTCGGGCCGCCCGCGCAGGGACTCCAGCATTTCGGCCAGCCGGGCTGGGCACAGGTGTTCCGGGCGTTCGATGCCGAACCGGACCGCGACTGGGCCGGCGAGTACCGCGGCTCAGACTTCCACGCCCAGTACATCGCGGCCGCGGCGGAGCCCGCAGACCCCGATGCCGATCCGGCCAGGAAGGTACCGCCACCGCCAAGCGCGCAGAACCGGCTCGCCCAGCTGTCTACTCTCGTCCGGCGGTACGTGGCGGTCATCGCCTCGGACCGCAACTATGTCGGCGTGATCGCGCTGCTGCCGATCATCCTCGGCGCGCTGATCCGCGTCATCCCCGATCCGGGCGGACTGACCGGGACGAACAACGGCAACGCCATCCAGGTGCTGCTGATCCTGATGATGGGCG
>JADGPC010000479.1 GCA_017882645.1 Streptosporangiales bacterium
GACAAGCCTTTAGCCGAAACGGAGGCAGCATGACTGATCAGGTGGCCCTAGCCGGTGTCGATTCCCGGCCGCGGACAGCCGACCGCGAGCTGAGGCAGCGGGCCGGCGCGGTGATTCCGGGCGGGATGTACGGCCACCAGTCGGCTGGCCCGCTGCCGCCCGAGTACCCGCAGTTCATGAGCAGTGGCCGCGGCGCGCGGGTCTGGGATGCCGACGGCAACACGTACGTCGACCTGATGTGCAGCTACGGGCCGCTGGTGCTCGGGCACCAGCACCCGAAAGTGGAGGAGGCGGCCCGGGCCCAGGCGGCCCAGGCGGACTGCCAGAACGGGCCAGCTCCGGTGATGGTCGAGCTGGCCGAGTTGCTCGTCGCGACGGTCCGGCACGCGGACTGGGCGATGCTGGCCAAGAACGGCACCGACGCGACGACGATGTGCTGCACGATCGCGCGAGCGCAGACCGGGCGGCAGCGCATCCTGGTCGCGCGCGGCGCCTACCACGGCGCTGCGCCGTGGTGCACGCCCCGGCTGGCCGGGACGACCGCCGCGGACCGGGTCAACCTCGGCTACTACACCTACAACGACCTGGCCAGCGCACGAGCCGCGGCGGCCGAGGCCGGCGATGACCTGGCGGCTGTCGTGGTCAGCCCGTTCAAGCACGACGCAGGCTTCGACCAGGAACTCGTCGACCCGGCGTTCGCGCGCGGCCTGCGCGAGCTGTGCGACGAGACCGGCGCGGCCCTGATCCTGGACGACGTGCGCTGCGGCTTCCGGCTGCACCTCGGCTCGAGCTGGGAGCCGGTCGGCGTGGATCCCGACCTGTCGGCCTGGAGCAAGGCGATCGCCAACGGGCACCCGCTCGCCGCGGTCCTGGGCAGCGACCGGTTCCGCGACGGCGCGAGCAGCGTGTTCGTCACCGGGTCCTTCTGGTTCGCCGCGGTGCCGATGGCGGCGGCGGTCGCGACGATCACCGCCCTGCGCGAGGAAGGGGCCATCGACGCCATGCACCAGGCCGGGACGGTGCTCCGCGACGGCATCACCGGCCAGGCGGCGGCCTGGGGGATCGAGGTGAACTACACCGGCCCGGTGCAGATGCCGTACCTGACCTTCGCCGGCGATGCCGACCACGGCCTGGCCAGCCTGTTCGCCGCCGAGGCCGTCCGCCGGGGCGCCTACCTGCATCCGCGGCACAACTGGTTCGTCTCCGCGGCCCTGACCGCAGAGGACATCGACCTGGTGCTGGCCGCTACCGACGAGGCGTTCGCCGCCGTCCGCAAGCACATCGGGCGCAGCGGCCCGTGAGCGAGAGATCATCCGCAGATTGAAGTTCAGCCGCACATTGAAATAAGGAGGGGCAGTATGGCAAGTACCACCGGTGATCCGGCCGGCACGGCTACCGTCAGCGAGGCAGCCGATGTAGCCGAGGCCGAGGCGATCGTCGAGCGGGCCGGATATCAGCCCGAACTGCGGCGCTCGCTGAAGTTCTTCTCGATGTTCGCGATCGCGTTCTCGATCATCTCGATTACGACGGGCATCTTCCTCAATTACGGCTTCGGCCTGTCGTACTGGGGTCCGGCGTCCATCTGGACCTGGCCGATCGTGGGCGTGGGCAACCTGATGATCGCGTTCGTTGTCGCCGAGCTGGGCACTCGCATCCCGCTGGCCGGCTACGCCTACCAGTGGAGTGCCCGGCTGGTGAACTCCACCTACGGCTGGTTTGTCGGTTTCGCCGGGCTGCTCTACATGGCGGTCGGCGGCGGCGCGATCATGCTCGGCGTCGCGTCACCGCTCCTGCTCAGCGAGTTCAACGTCAACTCGCCCAGTCCGCGGCTGGTGCTGTCGGTGGCGATCATCCTGATGCTGCTGCCGACGATGATCAACATCATCAGCATGCAGGTGGCAGCGCGGGTCAACAACATCGCCGTGTTCACCGAGATCATCGGGACGGTCGTATTCGGGATCCTGCTGCTCGTGCTGTGGGGGCTGCAGACCAAGCCCGCTCCGTACGGTGTGAGCATCCTGACCAACACGACGTCCGTCTACCACAACCCGACCTGGTACGCGTTCGCCCTCGCCGGACTGCTCGGCGCGTTCACGCTGGTCGGGTTCGAGCTCGCGGCGGACATGTCGGAGGACGCGGTCAACCCGGTCCGCAGCGTGCCGCGCGGCGTGATCTGGGCGGTCGTGCTCTCCGCCGTCCTCGGCATGATCGCGCTGATCGGCTTCACCCTGGCCATCCCCAGCATCAAGGCGGTCGAGCAGCCGGGCCTGCCGCTGCTGGTCATCGCTGGTTACTGGCTGCCGTCCTGGCTCGTGAAGGTGTTCATCGCGTTCGTCATCTTCTCGATGTTCGCGATCCTGGTCGTCGGCGCCGGCGCGCAGGCCCGGCTGTGCTACTCGCTCGCCCGTGACAACATGCTGCCGTTCTCCAAGCACCTGCGGAAGGTCAACCAGCGCAGCCAGACCCCGATCATCGGCCTGCTGGTCTTCGGCGTTATCGACCTCGGCGTGATGTGGTACGGCTACCTGCAGGCCAGCGCGTTCGCCACCCTGGTCGGGGCGACCGCGATCATCCCCTACATCATCTACTTCCTGATCACCGTCGCCTACGCGGTCAAGCGGCGGACGACCGACACCATCCCGGGCGCGTTCACGCTCGGCCGGTGGGCGTGGCCGGTGATCATCTTCGTCCTCGTCTACACGCTCGTGATCATGGCGTCGCTGGCGCTGCCCGCTCCGTTCCACAGCGCGGACAGGGTGATCGGCTACGGCGCTGGCCTGGCTCTGCTGTGGTACGTCGGCGCCCTGTTCTGGCGGCTGCGGCGCGGAACCGCGGGCGTCAAGCCGGTCGACGAGCTGCTCGAGTAGGCCGGGCACGCGCTGCCTCCCCGCCCGGCCGGGCCGGGAGGCAGCGCGCTCGCTGTGGCGCGCTAGCCGGTCCCAAAGGACAGCGGCAGCGCGGGCGGTGCCCGTCACGTGCACGACCTCGTGCCTGGGCAGGCCGGTGCTCTGGCTCGCGGCGATGGTGGCGGGTGGGTCGCACCATATAGCTCCCGCTCGGCGGTCCGAATTAGCCGAAGGTCCCGCTTTGCGCGGCTCGCAGGCGACGGCGGGAGGGGGAGCCAGGGCAGGTCGGCTGGCGCGTGCGCCGGTGCTGGTGCCTAATGGCCCGCTGATAGGTGACCTGGAGCCCTGCCTGACCTGATCCGCATTACCTAGCGTCAGGGTAAGGAGGTGGCGATGATGTCTGCTACCACGTACCCGGTCAGGGTCGACGCGTCACTCGACACCCAGCTCTCGCGCTGGAAGTGGGCGCTGAAATGGATCCTGGTCATTCCGCACTACTTCGTGCTGAGCTTCCTGTGGATCGCCTTCGTGGTGCTGAGCGTGGCCGCGTTCTTCGCGATCTTGTTCACCGGCCGTTACCCGCGATCGATCTTCGACTTCAACGTCGGCGTCCTGCGCTGGACGTGGCGGGTGCAGTACTACGCGTATGGCGCGCTCGGCACCGACCGGTACCCGCCGTTCAGCCTGGATGATGACCCGGACTATCCGGCCCACCTGAGCGTCGAGTACCCGGAGCGGCTCTCCCGCGGACTGGTGCTGGTGAAGTGGTGGCTGCTGGCCATCCCGCAGTACATCATCGTGGGCGTCTTCGCGGGCGGCGGATCCTTCGCCGTGGCGAACCTGCGCGACCATAACATCAACTGGCCCGGCGGCGGCCTGATCGGGCTGCTGGTATTCGTCGCCGCTGTCATCCTCGCCATCACGGGCCGTTACCCCGACTCGATCTTCGGGTTCGTCCTCGGCATGAACCGCTGGGTGCTGCGGGTGGCCGCCTACGCCAGCCTGATGACCGACCAGTACCCGCCGTTCCGCTTTGACGGCGGCGGATCTGACCCAGGTTCTGATCCCAGCGGTCTCGCCCTGTTCGGGTCGGCGCAGGAGGCTCAGGCACCGACCGCGCCGCCGGTGCTGACGAAGCCGCTGCTGACCAAGTCTGGTCCTGCCGAGCAGCCCGGTCAGCAACCCGGGCAGCCGGGTCAGCAATTTGGCCAGCAGCCGGCCCGGCCGGCTGGCGAGGGCTGGAGTGCGGGGCGCGTCACCTGCGTCGTGGTCGGCTCATTTCTCATGCTGACCGCGTCCGGCCTGCTGGCCGGCGGTGTGGGAGTGCTCTGGGCCGATCAGGCGAATCGCCAGGGCGGGTTCGTCACGTCGGCCAGCACCACGTACACGACCGCGGGCCACGCCCTGGTCAGCGGCACCGCCAGGATTCCGGCCACCGGCCTGAACCAGCTCGGCAGGGATCTGATCGGCAAGGTGCGGATCCGGGTGACGGCGTCCGACCCGACGAGACCGGTGTTCGTTGGCATAGCGCCGGCCCATGCTGTGACCGCCTACCTGTCAGGGGTGCAGTACACGACGGTGCATATCGGCGCCGCTGGCGCCGGGATCACGACCCAAGGAACCGGGGTTCCCGCCGCCCCGGCGAGCCAGGCGTTCTGGGCGGCCAAATCGGCCGGTCCTGGCACGCGGTCCGTCGTCTGGCTGGTTTCTGCCGGGAACTGGGATCTCGTCGTGATGAACGCTGACGCCTCCGCCGGGCTTACCGTGGATGCGAACGCCGGCGCGACCGTGCCGGTGCTGCCCTGGATTGCCGGCGGGCTGCTGATCGGCGGTGCGCTGGCCCTGCTCGGCGGAGTGCTGCTCATCGTGATTCCGGTCAGGCGCGCTTCGGCGACGAGGAAGCTGACCGCGACGCCCGTGGCCGGGCCGAAGGACCTGACAGCAGGAAGGTGAATCCAAGTGGGTGACTTCTTCGGCGTGCTCGCTGCCGGGCCGTTCTTCTTCGTCAGTTCCTGGGTGCTGATGCTCTTCGCCGGCATCACCGGCGCTGACGTGGGGATCCGGCCGTTCGGCTACCTCACCTCGATGATCGTGACCATTGGCCTGTGGCTGACGCTGGCGCCCGCAATCGGCGCCATATCCCGGGTCGGGAAGAAGGGCACGGGGTCGAGTTGACGCGCTGAGCAGGACGCGGGCCGGGAAGGCTGAGGCGGGGCTCAGGTCTGTGGCGGGGCATCGAAAGCCGCCTTCCGCAGTGGCGCCTTGAGCACCTTGCCGTTGGGGTTGCGCGGCAGCGGATCGGTCCTGACCGCGATGAACTGCGGGACCTTGAAGTCAGCGAGCCGCTCGCGCGCGTAGTCGAGCACGACCCGCGGGTCGACCGAGGCCCCGGGCAGCGGGACGATCACGGCGCCGACCTTCTCGCCCATCATCGAGTCGGCCACGCCGACGACCGCCACCTCGCCGACGCCTGGCGCGCCGATCAGCGCGTTCTCCACCTCGACGCAGTACACGTTCTCACCGCCCCGGTTGATCATGTCCTTGATCCGGTCGAGCACGTAGACCAGCCCGCTGTCGTCCACCCGCCCGACGTCACCGGTATGCAGCCAATGGTCGGCGAAGGTCTGCGCGGTCGCGTCCGGCTTGTTCCAGTACCCCGCGCAGACGCTCTGGCCGCGGATGAGCACTTCGCCCAGGCCCGCGTCGGAGCCGAAGCTGGTCTCGTCGATCGCCACGTCGGCGTGCGGCGCCGCGAACCCGACGGACTCGGCGTGATCGGCGGCCCACTCGTGCGGCAGCAGCGTCGCGATCGACGTGCACTCGGTGAGCCCGAACCCGTTGGCCAGCCGCGCTCCGGCGAACCGGTCGCCGATCTGGTGCACGAGGGCAGGCGCGATCGGGGCGCCGCCGTAGGAGGCCCACCGCACGCCGGCGACCTTCGCCGGGGTGAAGTCCGGGTGGTTGAGTATGTAGTAGTAGATCGCGGGGACGGCGGTACAGGCGGTAATCCGTTCCCGTTCGAGCGTCTCGATCATCCGGCGGCCGTCGAACGCGGAGTCGAGCACGGCGGCCCCGCCGATCCGCAGCGCGGGCAGCATCTGGCTGTGGCAGCCGGTCACGTGGAAGAGCGGCACGACGATGAGCGTCCGCATCTCGCGTCCGGCATCGCGCGGAATGTCGCTGACCCGGTACACCGTCTCCACGTTCGCCAGGATGTTCTCGTGGGTGTGCATCGCGCCCTTGGGGAAGCCGGTGGTGCCGCTGGTGTAGAAGATCGCCGCGACATCCGATCTGCTCGCGCCGACCTGCACCACGGGCTTGCCGTCCGGCAGCGCAGCGCCCGCCTCGAAGACATACGAGCTGCCTGAGTCGTCGATCACGTAGGCGGTCTCGGGCTCGGTGAACCTGGTATTCACCGGAACCACGATCGCTCCGGCCATCAGGCCGCCGACGAAGGCGAGCACCCAGTCGATGGAGTTCGGCAGCCTGATCGCCACCCGGTCTCCCGGGCTGATCCCGCTCTCCCGCAGGCCGCCGCTCACCCTGGCCGCGCGGTCCCATAGCTCGGCGTAGCTGACCCGGCCGCCGCCGACCTCGACCAGCGCCTCGGCGGCGGGGTCGGCCCGCACGCTCTCATCGAGCATCTCGGTCAGCGACTCGTGCAGGTTCTGGTAGCGGCGAACCCCGTCGTGGCCGGCCCGCACACCGGAGTCGTCGAACGGGTTCGCGCCCCTGGGCGCGGGCGCGATCGTCACTGCCCTGCCCCTTCGGGTGCCGCTGACCCGGCGGCCGCCCCGGCGAAGAAATCGCGCGGATTGCTGATCAGCATCTGCTGGATCTGCTCCTCGGTGACCCCGCGCTCTCGGAGGCCGGGCAGCACTCCGCCGTGAATGTAGGTGTACCGCCAGTCGGGCACGAACGGGTCGACCTCGGCGGCCGAGAACCAGTCCATGAACGACGCCTTGTCGTGGGACAGCATGATCCGGCCCGCGTAACCGCGCTCGACCAGAGCGGCCAGGGTATCGAGCTGAGCGTCGAGCGGCACGGTCAGCTGCAGCCCGCACCGGTCCCAGCCGAGGTAGGACCCGGCGTCGATGAGCTGCTCGAGGTAGCCGAGATCAGTGGACTCGTTCGAGTGACCGATCATCACCCGGCCCAGGTCGACGCCGCGCGAGGCCAGGACCCGCTGCTGGTCAAGCCCGCGCTCGCTCGGCGCGTGGGCGTGCGTGCAGATCGGGGCTCCGGTGCGCAGGTGGACACTGGCCACGGCGAGCGCCACCCGCTCCACGTCCTGCGTCATGCCAGGCTCGTCGGTGACCACCTTCAGGACCGCGGCGCGCAGGCCGGTATCGCCGATCCCGACCGTCAGGTCACGCTCGAACAGCGACTCGAGCACCCGGTCATCGCCGTCCAGGATCTTGCCCGGCCCGCGATACTGGAACGGGAACGGCAGGTTGTCGTAGGTGTAATAGCCGGTCGCGAACATGATCTTCAGGCCGGTGCCCTCGACGGTCCTGGCCACCAGGGCAGCGTCCCGGCCGAGTCCGGGCACCGTCATGTCGAGGATCGTGCCGACCCCGGCTGCCGCCAGCCCGCGCAGCCGCTCCCGGGCGGATTCCACCTCGGTCTCAGTGTCCCAGCCGCTGAACCCGGGCCAGCCCCATTGCAGCGGCTCGGTGCGGATGAAGACGTGCTCGTGCATGTAGACGACGCCGAGGTCGTCGATGTCGATATCGCCGGCGGTGGTGGGAACGGTAGGCATAGTCCTAGCCTGCAGTGCCGGACCGCACCTGTCACTAGTGTTGTCCGGCCATCGTGTTGTCCGGCCACTGGGCGCTGGTTACCCGTCCGCCGGTGATGATGATGGTCAGCGCCGGCGTGGTCGCGTCCCGCCAGACGATGTACTCGCCGGCCGTCAGGCCCGGGTAGACGGCCGCGTACTGCACTTGGCCCGCTGTTCGTCGCTGCCGGACCTGGGAGTGCGTTCGAGGGCCGGGCACGCGGCCCGCCGGGCTGATGTCGATTTCGCGGCCGTCCAGCCCCGGCGGCGTATGCAGGACCAGGACGCCGGTATCGGCGCCTAGGTCGAGCACGACGCTGCCGGAACTGGACGGGCCGGGTAGCTGTTCAGGCATCTGAGCGCTCAGTGGGCCGGGTGGTCGTAGCCATCGTATGGAACCCCCAGGTAGGGGAAGCTGCTCAGGTACGGGGTCCCCAGGTCCGACGGAGTCAGGCCATCGGTCAGCTCGCCTGCGGCGGCATCGACGGTATAGCCGGAGTCAATGAGCTTGAAGGTCAAGCCGGCAATGGCCCGAAGCTCGACCGAGACGACGTCATCGAAGACCCGGCGCCCATTCGGGAAGCCGGCCGCGTCCCCGCCCAGCAGGCCCAGGATGTTCGGGTTGGTGACGGTGGGCGGAATCGAGGTATTCAGGCGCAGCATGTCGGCCTGCACGGGCCCCGTGAAGTTGCTGAAGCCGGGCACGATTCCCTTGGGTATGCCGGTGAGCAGGATGGCTTCCAGGTCGGCGCGCGCCGTCTTCGCCTTGTCCAGGGCAGCCAGGTTGGGGAAGACGCCCGGGTACAGGACGGGGAGTAGCCCGGCCAGTTCGGGATGGGCGACGTAGTGGGCGAACTGCTTGTCGTGAGCTGGGTGCTGGGTGTTCCAGGCGTCCTTCTTGCCGATCGGGATGAGCACCTCGTTCACGAGCGGGTTGCCGAGCCGTGAGACCTGGTGGAACGGGCCGGCCTGAATGTCTTGCCCGCCGTCGGCGCTGTGCAGGCGGACGCGCTGCCTCGACGCGGTGGTCCAGACGCCGACGGCCGGTCGTCCGGGTGCCGTCACCCGGGCCGTCGGCACCTGAATGGCGATGGAGTGCACGTTAAGGAATTTGGTGGCGTTGACGCCGGGCGCTGCCTTGCGCCCGCCGGCGAAGACGTTGAGGTTCTGGAACGGCCGCAGGTTGCCGAGGTCGAAGATCGATCCAAGGTCGACGTAGAAGCCTTCCGCACGCTGGCCGGCGAAGACCCGGCTGCCGTCGGACAGGGTGTGCACGGCGGGCCTGGCCAGTGCCTTCTCGTAGTCCGGTGTGGACAGCGGGCCGATGTTGCACGGCGGGCAGAGGAGGCCAGTGCCGAGAACGTGGCGCCCTCTGGCATCCACGCGCGTAACCGAATATCGCTGCTTGCGGTTCCAGTTGGAGCTGTTCAGCGACGTGATCGGGCCGGTGTTGTAGAGGAACGTACCCGGATCGGCGAGGTCGGTCTTGAAGTCGAACTCGTACGTGATGTTCGCCTCGCCCTGGCCGTGGGTGTCGAGGTGAATGGCGTACTTGACGTCGTCGCCGAACTGATAGAAGTTGGGGCCGCCGGCCGGGCCCTGCAGGGGGATGTAGTTGGCGATCAGCGTCACGGTGTGGGGGCGGTCGGGGCTGACGAACGCGTAGACGTCGGTGCTGTCGGCGACGGGATCGGTGGAGATCTCGGGCGCCTCGCGATGCGATGACATCAGAATTCCTCTTTCCGGCTGTGGCTAGTGGGGGTTCGGCGGGTTACCGGCCTGACCGGCTGGCGCGTACGATCCGCGCGGCTAGGTCCCGGTCGTGCAGCCGGGTCTGAGTCAGGCCGCGGAAGACGTCGATCTCCCCGGCCGCGGCGTCGCGGACGTGCAGGACCAGGGGCTCGGCATCGGCGGCCCCAGCCGGCTCGGCGTGCGGCGCCCGGCCGGTGGTGGCCGCGCTGGCCGGGGCGATGACCCCGCCGAGCGCGGTCGCGGCGATCCCTGCCGCACCCGCTCCGGCGGCGACGCGAAGCACGGATCGCCTTGACGGCGGACCCGAGCTCGCTGCTGTCTGCTTCCTGGTGACTTCCGGGTCGTCGAGATCTGGCATGCCAAACCCTTTCTGCTTGCGCTGCGGCCTGACCGCGGGCAGAGCCAGGGACGGTGCCGTTCGCGCGTTTGCGGATTGCTCTAACGACGTGCGTTCGTTACAGCGGGCCGCGCGGATTGGTCCGCCTGGGCCAGTTCTCTGATGGCCCGGGTGCGCGTGTCCGCGCCGGGGCTCAGCCGCGCAGCGGCAGAACGAGAATGGGCGTCGTCGTCGGCCGGCTGGTGCCGCCGGCGGGCTCGACGGTCAGGCCCAGCTGGTCGCCGCTGATCAGGCCGGGTACGAGCACGGGAGCGGACCGGCTGCGATTCCCGGCCGGGAGCAAGCCGGCCGGCCGTACCTGATGCGGCCCGAGCAGCCACAGCTCGTAGACCTTCCCGGCAGGCGGCGACGGCAACTGAGCCAAGGTGACGATCAGCGAGTGCCTGCGCAGCGAGTAAACGACGGTAGCCTGGCCGCCGGCCGAGGTTGGCGCGGTGACAGCGCGCGCGTCGGGAGCGGCCAGCACCGCGGTCAGCGCCGCTTGCCGGGACCTGACCTGGTTGAGCTGGTCATGGGCCCGAAGCAGGGCGATCTGGAGCACGAAGATCAGGACCAGGCTGACGGCGGCCACGACCCATCCCAGCCTCGGCATCTGGCTGGGCCGGGCCGGCCGCCGGGCGCGATGACGGTTAGCGGCCGACGGAAGCTGCCGGGTCTTCGCGACCGACTCCAGTACCCGGTCGCGAAGCCCAGGCGGTGCGGGCTGGGATGCGGCGAAACCGAACCTGGCCGCGGTCTCGGTCATGCCCCGTACCTCGCCGGCACACTGCTGGCACCTCCGCAGGTGGCGCTCGAAACGCCTGAGCTCAGCCTGGTCATCGATGGCGTCTACGGCATATGCGCCGGTCAGGACGTGCATGGTGGCTCGCCAGGTGCTCATCACGTCACCCCCATGCAATCCCGCAGCCTGATCAGGCCATCACGGATCCTGGTCTTGATCGTGCCAAGCGTGATCCCCAGCAGCCCGGCGACTTCCCGGTAGGAATGGCCGCCGTAATAGGCCAGCGTGATGGACTCCCGCTGCAGGTCCGTCAGGCCCTCCAGGCAACGGCGCACCCGTTCGCGTTCCAGCGCCGCCTCGACCGCATCGGCGACCTCGTCGGTCGGGGTGAGCAGCAAGGAGGTGCGCCTTTCCCGCTCGACCGCGGCCGTCGCTGACCTGACCCGGTCGACAGCGCGCCGGTGAGCGATCGTCATCACCCAGGTGACCGCGCTTCCCTTGGCCGGGTCGAAGCGCGTGGCCGCACGCCATACCTCGACCAGAACCTCCTGGGCTACCTCCTCCGACTGCGCGGGATCGCGGACCACTCGCCTGATGAGCCCGTACATCGGCCCGGATATCTGGTCATACAGGGCCGCGAACGCGCTCTCGTCGCCCCTGGCCACCCTGGAGAGAAGCCCGTCCAGGTCCCGGTCCCTCCCCGCCGGCAGACCGGGACCTGCGCCGGCTGGGCGCATGTCATGCGCGTCCATGGCCGTTATTCGGAGAGCCGGGACGATCGGATTGGTGTCATGTCACGCCGTTGCCGAATTCTGGTGGGACTTACCGGGCGTTGCCGTCGGGTCAGCGGCCGGCTTATGGCAGTTGCGGGTACCCAACGGGCGGTAAGTGGCGGAATCAGGCAACAATATCCGGTTCAGCGCCCACGCAGCGGCCGCTACCATCAGGACGCCTCGCACGCTCCGGCCGGCCTGAGGGCCACTCGCCGCGCTCACGCCGCGCGAGCGTGAGGTGCTCAGGCAGCGCCCCCCACCCCACCCCGCCCACGTCGCCGTCGCCGTCGCTCAATCGCTCCCCATCTCCACCCAGCGCCGCGCCGCTCACCTGTCGCAACAACAACGCTGAACCCCTGTTGTCGCTATAGCAGCAGCAGGGGTTCAGCGTTGTCGCTGTCCGGCGGCCGATGACGGCTGGCTCGACCAGTCTGGGGGTCCCGGGGTCGCCGCGGTTTGGTGAATGCCGGGGCTTCAGGATCGCTGGCGTAGCCAGGCTCGGCGTGCGGTGGCCCAGGAAGCGGCCTTAGCCGCTGGTCAGGATGCCGAGAAGGGCGTTAGCCCGGTCGCGGGCCGCTCCCGCCAGCTCCGGCAGCGCGAGCCTGCGGTACACATCGGCGAACGCGGCCGTGCGTTCCTCGCGCGCGGGGGCGTGCTGGGAGTCATCAGGGATCAGGAAAGCCTGCCGCAGGCCGACGGCCAGGACCCCGGCGGCGGCGGTTCCGTCGGCCAGCCTGAGCAGCTCGGCGATGGCCCGGGTCGCCTCGTCGGGCTGGCCGGCCGGGCCGCGCAGCGCCTCAGCAAGCGGCAGCTCGTCGCTCGCGGCCCCGTCAGCCGGGCCGGTCCCGGGCGGCGCTGGGCCGGTGTCGGCGATCAGCGCGGCCACGACGCCCAGGCGCAGCTGCTCAGCCGCACTCCCGTGCTCGCTCACGGGCTCATCCGCCGCCCGGACCGGCCGGCCTGGCGCCTGACCTTGATCATCGCCGCTTCCACCGCC
>JADGPC010000480.1 GCA_017882645.1 Streptosporangiales bacterium
CCCTTGGCCACCGCGTCCGCGACGAGCTTCTCGACGTCGTCGCGCTGCTGCTCGGAGGCGAGCGGGCCGACATCGGTGCTGTCGAGCATGGGGTCGCCGACCGTCTTGGCCGCCATCTGCTCGACGAACAGGCGCTCGAACTCGTCGTAGATCTCGTCGTGGGCGATGAAGCGCTTGGCCGCGATGCAGGACTGGCCGTTGTTGAGGCAGCGGGCGAAGGCCGCCACCTGCGCGGCTGCCTGCAGGTCGGCCGAGGGCATCACGATGAACGGATCGCTGCCGCCTAGCTCGAGTACCACCTTCTTGATCACGCTGCCGGCGATCGAAGCCACCGACTGCCCGGCCGGTCCCGAGCCGGTGAGCGTGGCGGCCGCCACTCGCTGGTCACGCAGGATGGGCTCGACCCGGCTAGAGCCGACGAGCAGGGTCTGGAAGGTCGCGTCGGGGAACCCGGCCCTGGTGAACAGGTCCTGCAGGAACAGCGCGGTCTGCGGCACGTTCGAGGCGTGCTTGAGTAGCCCGACATTGCCCGCCATCAGGGCCGGGACGGCGAACCGCATGGCCTGCCAGAGCGGGAAGTTCCACGGCATGATGGCCAGCACGGGCCCGAGGGGCTGGTACCTGACGTAGGCGCGACTGGCTCCGACGGCACTGGCATCGCCCGGCTCGTCGGCCAGGAACCCGGCCGCATGGTCGGCGTAGTACCGGCAGGCGGACGCGCACTTGGCGACCTCCTGCCTGGCGGCGGCTAGCGTCTTGCCCATCTCGGTCGTCATCATCGCCGCGACCTGGTCTTGCTCGTCGTCCAGGAGGCCGGCCGCCCGGCGCATCCACCCGGCCCTGGCGCCGAAGTCGGTCAGCCGGTAGCTGGCGTACGCCGCTGCGGCCGCGGCCAGGCGCTGCTCGACGGCTTCCTCGCTCATCTCGTCGAAGGTCTTCACGATCTCCCCGGTGGCGGGGTTGGTTGTCGCGATAGCCATGATTCCTCCCGTATGCCGAGCGGCATCCCCGGAGTGTGCCCTGCCCGGACCGTGCTAGCCCACACGCGGCGGTGCGGCCACGGGCCCGTGATCGCTGTCCGGCCCGGCCAGCAGCTCCCGGATGGCGGTCCAGACGTCGGGGTGGTTAAGCAGGTCGAAGTGGTGCAAGCCGCCGAACCTGCGTCCGAGGCCGGCCGGGAAGTCAATGTGCTGGCGGCGGCCGCGCCGCCCGTGCGCGCTGGCCGGCTGGACGAGCAGGTCGCCGACGACGGCGCCGACCGGGCTGCCGGGATCGGCGGTCATGGTCGCGCTGATCGTGTAGTGGTTCGCCCCGGCGAGCAGCGGCGTGTCGGTCCGGTGATCATGCGGGCAGCGATCCTGGTCACAGCCGGCCCAGTCGTCGTCCAGCAAGTAGCCGTGGCGCAAGTCCCTGACCGAGTCCGGTCCGGCCACCAGTTCGCCAAGCGGCCTGGTCTCCGGCAGGCGGCCGAGCAGCCGGCCGGTCAGCCCGGCGGCGCGGGCCAGCGGCGCGCCGAGGTGCGGAGATCCGAGATAGAAGACGTGGCGCACGTGGCGCGGCCAGACCGCTGCCGAATCCTGACCGTAATGGCAAGCACTGCGGATAACCAGGCCGCCCATGGAGTGGCCCACGAGCATGATCTCCCGCACCGGCTGCGGCCAGGCCGCGGCCAGCTCCGCCAGCAGGACGGCGAGATCCCGGCCGCTGTCCGAGACATGCCGGCCGGTGTTATAGCGGACATAGACGGGGGTGTAGCCAGCCTCCGCCTGGAGCCGCTGGCCGTACGGCGCGGACTGATCAGCCCGCCGGAGCCAGGAGGTATCGGTCTCGGCCAGCCCGTGGACGAAGACGGCGAGCCTCGACGTAGCGGCCGGGAAGGCGGCCGCCAGCTGCCGCCCGGTCAGGTCGACGTCGCGTCCGCCGGACCGCACGGCCATGCAGATCATCAGCGGGGTCAGGCCAGGTCCCAGCCGGTCACCGGCTGCGGCGTTCAGCGCGGCCAGGGCCAGGCCGGCCGCGGGCGCGGTGCTGGCCGGCTGCCCGCCGGTCACCAGTGGCGCCGCGGCGTGACCGCCGAGCGCTCCCGCCACCGTGCTCGCACCACGGACAGCCAGGTAAGCGCCTCGCGCCGCGGCGTCATGGACGATACGGGACGGATCGCTCGCGGGCCCGATGGCCGCGAAGGCGCGGCCGGCGATGACCTGGTGCACGTGCTCGATCCCGGACACCAAGCCGGACAGCGCCATGCCGCCCAGCCTGCCTAGCGCACGGGCCTCTGCTGGCGTCATTCGCTGCCTCCGCTGTCGCAAGCGTCCACTACTGCCTATTGCAGCACCGGCCGGCTACCAACGGCAAGCGACGGTGCGCGATGCGAAAAACCCGAATCACAAAAACGTCATCTGATCGGGCGTGTCGCGCGTCATATATGCGCCCCAACCCCAATGTCGGGACTGGTGGCGCAAGGCCCCGCGTCGATACATCTTCACCCTGGGAGTGACCATGCCAGCGCCCCGATTACTGCGCGAGCGCAGCCCCGCGACCTGCGCGGCATGGCTGGTCGAGGCGAAGCACGGTCGGGCCGGCGCCCGATCCGGTGACGTTCCGCCTCGCACACCAAGGGCAGGCGAGTACCGGGAGCGGAGGGGATTCCCGGTGAAGCCGCTCAGCCGATCAGCTGGGGCAGCGCCCTGGGCTGGCCAGTACCGTCAGGACGGCCGGCCCAGGGCTGTCCCTTGCAGCCCGCCACGATCACGGCTGTCACCTGGCTGATCACCGCCCTGGCGCCGTGGCCCTGGCGAACCAGCCGCTCTGCTCGATGACCGCGGCGATCACCTCGGCGTCGGCGCCGAGGTCCCGATCCAGCCAGCTGATTACGCGCGGCACGGCCGCCCCGAGCGGGCCCGCGGCCAGCGGGACCACCACGTCCGCTCGCGCGTCATCGACCGGCGCGCCGAGCCCGCGCAGGTGGCAGACCCAGGCCGCCAGCACCCGCGTCCCGGCAGCTGGCAGCCGGCCGGCCGCTCGCTCGGCCCGCACGGCAGGCAGGATCCGGATCGGCAGCTTCTGCGAGCCATCGGCGGCGATCCGGTCGAGCCGGTCCGCGATCCTGACGTTGCCGA
>JADGPC010000009.1 GCA_017882645.1 Streptosporangiales bacterium
CCCTGGAGCTGCTGACCGGCACCGGGGTGGCGCTCTTCTACCCGGCTTCGATGGCGCTGCTGCCGCGGCTGGTGACAACCGAGCAGATGCGCGAGGCCAGCGCGATCAGCAGGCTGACGATGAACGCGGCCATGATGGCCGGGGCCGCGCTGGCCGGCGAGTGCGTGGCGATGTTCGGGGCGGGCTGGGCGCTCGCGGTCTGCGGCGTCGGCATGTTCGCGACCGTTCCGCTGCTGCTGGCGATCAAGGTCGCGCCGCTTGACCGGCCGGAGGTGGCTGGCGCGCACGAGCCAGCACCGAGCATGCTCCGCGAACTGCGTGAGGGATGGTCGGAGTTCCGGTCGCACACCTGGCTGTGGGTGACGGTGCTTCAGTTCGCCGTGGTGCTGGCCGCGTGGTGCGGCGGATTCCAGGTTCTCGGCCCGGCGGTGGCGAGGGCGCACCTCGGCGGCCCCGCGGCCTGGGGCCTGATCTCGGCGGCCGAGGCCACCGGCTTGATCGTCGGCGGCCTGATCGCCTTGCGCTGGTCGCCCAGCCGGCCGATCCTGTACGTCGTCCTGATCGGCGCGGCGATCGCGATCTCGCCGCTGTCGCTGGCCATGCTGCTGCCGCTGCCCGTGATCTGCGTGACCTCGTTCCTGCTCGGCGTGGCTATCGAGACCATGGCCGTGCTGTGGACGGTGACGATGGCGGCCAAGATCCCGGCCGACAAGCTGGCCAGGGTGTCCGCCTACGACGGGCTCGGCACGACGATGGGCATGCCGGTCGGGGCACTGGTCGCCGGGCCGCTCGCGGCGCGGATCGGTGTGTCGGCGACGCAGTACGGTGCCGCCGCGATCACGCTGGTCGCCTCGGCGCTCGCGCTGATCCCGCGCGACGTCCGGACCATGCGGTCCGGGCCGGCACAGCACGAGACCGTCGCCCCGGCTGTCCCGGCTGTCGAGGCGCTGGTGCTGGCGGAAGCCACTCCGGCCGGCCCCGCGCTGGTCGAGACAGCGCTGTCACCGACCCGCTGAGGTTCCAGCTGCAGCATCGGCGGACCGTTGATGTCGCTATGACGACATCGCCGGTCCGTTGATGTCGCTATTATGCGCTCTGGTGACTGGCCGGGCGGGTCAAGGCATCACGCCCAGGCGGCCGATCGACGGGATGTCCTGCTCGAACCAGACTCGCTTCCCGGCGTCGTCGGCGTCCACGCCCCAGCGGGCCGCCAGCGCGTCAATGACCCGCAGGCCCCATCCGTGCTCGGCCAGCTCATCACCTGGCCGGAGGGCATCGGGATCCGCCGGACAGCCAGGGTCATGCATGATCATGCCGCGGCCCGTGTCCGCGATCTCGATGCGGAGCGTGCGCAGGTCGCGGTGGATCGTGATCGTCACCGGTCTGGCGGGCCTGGCGTGCAGGACGGCGTTCGTCAGTGCCTCGCTGAGGCAGAGCACGGCGTCATCGCAGATCTCAGCGAGTTCCCAGCTCACGAGCAGCCGGGCGACCTCGTGCCTGACCTGCATGATGGCCGCGGGCGCGGGTCTGACCGCGAGAACTGACGTGACGTCAGGTTCGCGGCGCTGTCGTGGTGTCACTGCCAAAGCAGATTCCCCACTTGCTGCTCCCGTGGCTACTCTCCCCGTGGCTATGGAAGCCCAGGACGTCCGACGTCCAATGTCCATTGTTTTCTGAAACTTCATACGGAGTCAAGAACACATCAGACGTCTAAGCTCTTCTTTATGCCTGTTGAGTCCCCCCGTCCCCAATATCGGCAGCTCGCCGATCTCATTCGAGCGGCCATCGAGCAGGGGGAGTACCCGCCCGGCTCGGAGCTGCCTGCTGAAGACCAGCTGGCTGGCCTGCATGGCGTCAGCCGGGCCACGGTGAACCGCGCGGTGCTGATCCTCCGCGGTGAGGGTGCGGTGCGGGTCGTGCGGGGACGGGGGACGGTCGTGCGCGAGCTGCCCGTGCTCCGGCGCGACGGCATCACCAGGCAGCGCGCGGACCTGCGGGAAGCCGACGCGGCGCGGGGCGCCTTCCAGGCCGAGCTCGCGCGCCTTAGCCTGACCGCGAGGTCCGAGGTCGGCGTGGCCGAGCAGGTTCCTCCGGCCGGGATCGCCAGCCTGCTGGGCATCGAGCCCGGCGCGCCCGTCGTCACGCGGCAGCGCCGGATGTACGGCAACAACGTTCCGGTGCAGCTGGCAGTTTCTTACCTGCCGCACGAGATCGCGGCCGGCACCCGGCTGATGGATGCGGACTCCGGACCGGGCGGGATCTACTCGCGCCTCGCCGAGCTCGGGTATGCCGCGGCGGCATTCAGCGAGTCGGTCCGGATCAGGCTGCCCGAGACAGACGAGGCAGCGTTCCTCGTCCTGGATGCCGAGCAGCGCGTCTTCGCCATCCGCCGGATCGCATCGACCGCCGCCGGGCGTGTCGTGGAAGTCAACGACATCGTCCTGCCGGCGCACCAATGGGAACTGCGCTATGAATGGCGTTCCGGATAGGCCCGGCCTTTATGCGGCGAGCGTGGCTCTATGCGGGCCAGCGTGGCCCTTATGCGGCGAGCGTGGCCTCGCCGGTGAACGCGGACCACAGGGCGCGGTAGGCGCCGTCTGCTTCGAGCAGCTCGTCGTGCGTGCCGACCTCCGCGATCCGGCCAGCATCCAGCACGACGATGCGGTCAGCCCGGGCCGCCGTACTCAGCCGGTGCGCGACGAGCAAGGTCGTGCGCCTGGCCGTGAGCTGCTCGGTCGCCCGGATCACGGCGGACTCCGCGGCCAGGTCGAGCGCCGCGGTCGCCTCGTCGAGCAGCAGGATCGCCGGATCGACCAGGTAGGCGCGCGCCAGCGCGATCAGCTGGCGCTGCCCGGCGGACAGGTTGCGGCCGCGCTCGGCAACCTCGTGGCCGAACCCGCCTGGCAGCCGGGAGATCATCTCGATCGCCCCGACGCCGCGGGCGGCCGCCTCGACCTCCGCGTCGGTCGCCTCCGGCCTGCCGTAGGCAATGGCGTCACGCAGCGTTCCGGGGAACAGGTATGGCTCCTGCGGGACCACCCCCAGCTGCCTGCGGTAACTGCCCAGGTCGTAGGCGCGGACATCGACGCCGTCGACCAGAACCCGGCCGGCGGTCACGTCGTAGAACCTGGCGACCAGCTTGACCACCGTGGATTTGCCCGCGCCGGTCTGGCCGACCAGAGCCACCGTCTCGCCCGGGGCGATCCGCAGGCTGATCCCCGCGATCGCCTCCTGACCGAGATCCCGGTAGCTGAAATGCACGTCCGCCAGTTCGATCGCGCCGCGCAGCCGGGCGGCCGTCACCGGGTGCTCCGGCGCCGGCGTGCTCGTCGGCGTCCGCAGCAGGGACGAGATTCGGCGCAAGCCGACCGCCGCCTGCTGGTAGCCGTCGAACACCTGGGACATCTGCTGCACAGGCGAGAAGAGCAGGTCGATGTAGAGCAGATAGGCGATCAGGCCGCCGGCCGTCAGCACGCCGCTGTGCACCTCGCTGGCGGCGGCGAACAGCACCAGCGCGCCGGCGATCGTGGACAGTGCCTGTACGAAGGGGAAATACAGCGCGATGTACTTCTGGGCGCGCAGCCGGGAGGTCCGGTAGGCGCTGCTCAGCGAGGCGAACCGGTCCTGGTTCACCTGCTCGCGGCGGTAGGCCTGGGCGACGCGCAGCCCGGCGACGTTCTCCTGCAGGTCGGCATTGACGGCGCTGACCTTCTCGCGCGCGTCCGCGTAGGCCCTCGACGACTTCGCGCGGAACACGATCGTGGCGATGATCAGCACGGGCAGAACGCTGAACAGCGTCAGCCCCAGCCTGATGTTGATGAGCAGCAGCGCGATCATGACGCCGACGAACGTCAGGCCGGCGTTGACCATCGTGATCAGCCCGGTCTGCAGGAACGTGGACATCGCGTCCACGTCCGTGGTCATCCTGGTCATGATCCGGCCGGCCATCTCGTGCTCGTAATAGTCCAGGCCGAGCCGCTGAAGCTGCGAGAAGATCTTGACCCGGAGCGTGTAGAGCAGCCGCTCGCCGTTGCGCCCGACGACGACGGTCTGGACGGCGTTCACGACCCAGTCGGCCATCACGATCGCCAGGGCCGCGATCGAGATCAGCACAATGACGCGGAACGTCTTGGCTTCGATGCCATGGTCGATGCCGCCCCGCATCAGCCAGGGGAGCGCGATGCTGGCGATCGCGTCCAGGCCGTCCAGAATCAGCCCGGCGAGTAGCGCGATCGCGAAGGGCCGCAGCAGCTTGCGGAGGGTGAAATGCGGGTCGCCCGCGCGGCTGGAGGCCTGGTCGACCCCTGGCTCGTCGTTCGCCGGGGGCAGGGCCGCGACCTTGGCCAGCAGTTCCGGCGTGGGCGGGATCCCGGCCAGCATGCCGCCGTCACCCCCGGCAGTGCGGCTGGCAGTCGCTGCCCGGCCGCTTCTGCCACCACCGCCGATGCCCATGCCGCGGCCGATCGAGGTACTCGCCTGACTGGTGAGCTGGGTCGCGCTGTCCGCCAGGCCACCCGCTCCCGTGGTCTGCCGGTCCCGGTCGGGCCAGAGCCACAGGGTGATTCCGCCCGGCCCGCTCGCGGTGGTGCCCTGGCCGGCCGGGCCGTCCTCGTAGTAGGCAAGCTCGCCTGCGTCGACGCCCTCGGCATCCTCGCCCGGGCCAGCCAGCAGCA
>JADGPC010000481.1 GCA_017882645.1 Streptosporangiales bacterium
CGGCAGAGCAAGACGTACTCGTCGTACTACGCCGGCATCGTCTCGATGGACCAGCGGCTGCTCAAGTTCTCGCTGCGGCCAGGTACCGAGGATCCCGGCTACGGCCACTGGGGTGCTCCGATGGACGTGCCAGCCGGGCACCGGCTCGGCCTGGTGGCGACGTTCAACAGCGGTTTCCGGGTCGCCTCGTCGGGCGGCGGCTTCTACCTGCACGGCCATTACGACGGCGCGCTCGTGAAGGGTGCCGCGTCCGAGGTCTACTACAAGAACGGTCACCTGGCGATCGGAAGATGGGGGAGCGGCCCGCTGCACATGGGTCCCGAAATCGCCGCGGTGCGCCAGAACCTGCGGCCGATCGTGGTCAACGGCCAGGTTCCCGGGTCGGTCGACCAGAACGTCATCACCAGCTGGGGCGCGACGCTCGGCGGCGGGTACAACGTCTGGCGTTCTGGCATCGGGATCACCTCCGATGGCAGGATCGTCTTCGTCTACGGCGATGCGCTCGACGTGCGCACGCTGGCGGGCCTGCTCAAGCGGGCGGGGGCCGTGACGGCCATGGAGCTTGATATCAATCCCGACTGGATGTCCTTCATGTACTATCTGCCGAAAAATAATCCAGCGGATCCAACGGCCGTCAACCTGCTGAGGAACCAGATTCAGCCGGCTGACCGGTACTACTCCATCTCCAACCGAGACTTCACGGCGGTCTTCAGCAGATGACAGTTCCAACTCCCGCGGCGAGGCTGACCGAGCCGCAGAGCGGGACGAACGCGCGCCTGCGCGGGCCGCTGCGGTGGCTGAAGGCGGTCGTGCAGAGCACCCGCCCGCGTCAGTGGCCCAAGAATCTGCTGGTTTTCGCGGCGCCGCTGGCCGGCGACTCCTTCGGCCGGCCCTTCGGCTTCTGGTACGCGCTGGTCGCCGCGGCCGCGTTCGTGGCCGCCTCCTCGGCGGTCTATCTCATCAACGACGTGGTCGACGCGGAGCGGGACCGCGGCCATCCGTACAAGAAGTTCAGGCCGGTGGCAGCGGGCCGGCTGCCGGTGCCGCATGCCGTGACGCTGGCCGTCTGCCTGGTGCTGGTCGCGCTCGGGGCTGGCCTGGTGATCGGCGAGCCGCTGCTCGCGGCCGCGGTCGCCGCCTACCTGCTGATCTCGTTCCTGTACTCGGCCGGGCTGAAGCACGTGCCGGTGGTCGAGCTGGCCTGCGTCGCTTCCGGTTTCGTCCTGCGGGTCCTCGGCGGCGCGGCGGCCACGCACGTGCCGCCTTCCGGGTGGTTCCTGCTGGTCTGCAGCCTCGGCGCGCTGATGGTGGCGATTGCCAAGCGCTATACCGAGCTCACCGTGCTCGGCGCCGACTCGGCGAAGCACCGGCCCGCGATGCGGGGCTACTCGGCCCCGGCGCTCAGGGTCGCGCAGCGCGCCGTATCCACGATCATGGTCATCTCCTATGTCCTGTGGGCTTCCTCGGAGCCGCACGCCCGGACGCAAACCTGGCACCTGATCAGCTCGGTCGCGCTGACCGCCGCACTGGTCAGGTTCGACCGCCTGACGGCGCGGGCGACTAGCAAGCCGGTGGAGGACCTGATCGCGCGTGACCCGGTCATGGTGGTCTGCGAGATCGCCTGGCTGGCCTTGTTCGCGCTCGGGCTCTAGCCCGACGACGAAGGAGTCGCAATGCTCGACGATCTTGGCAGGCCCGGCCGGGTGCTGCTGCTTGGCGGGACCAGCGAGATCGGCCTGGCCATCCTGTCCTCGCTCAGGGCGCCGGCCAGCACCCAGGTGCTGCTGGCGGGCCGGGACGAGCAGCGCCTCGCCGCCGCGGGCAAGGAACTGCCCTTCAGCGCCGCGACCGTTCCGTTCGACGCGCTGGCGCCAGGCACCCATCAGGCCGTCGTCGAGCAGGTTTTCGACGGCGGCCCGGTGGACCTGGTGATCGCGGCGACTGGCGTACTCACCCCGCAGGACGAGGTCGAGCGCGAGCCGATGCTCGCGGCGCCGATGATCGACACGAACTTCACCAGCCACGTCACGACACTGCTGACCGCGGCCGCGAGAATGCGTGCGCAGGGGTTCGGCACCATCGTGGTGCTGTCCTCGGTGGCGGCGATCAGGCCGAGAAGGGCCAACTTCGTCTACGGCGCGGCCAAGGCCGGACTGGACGCCTTTGCCCGCGGCCTGGCCGATTCGCTCGATGGCACCGGAGTCCGGGTGCTGCTGGTCCGGCCGGGCTTCGTCACGGGCCGGATGACCGCGGGCATGAGCCCCGCGCCGCTCTCGTCCACTCCGGCACAGGTGGGTGCCGCCGTGGCGGCGGCGCTGGAGAGCAAGGCGGCGCTGGTCTGGGTACCACGCAGCCTCGCGGCGGCGGCCGGCGTTCTGCGGGCGGTGCCCAGGCCGTTGTGGCGGCGAATGCCCCGGTAAGGGCCTGTCTGATTCGACTGAGTCTGTGTAGTTACCGGCCTGTTGGCCGGCGATTCGTCGTACTGTTGGGATGCCGAGCCGGTCTAGCAGCGATGGGGCTGCCTTGCATTCATTAATCAGGCGGTCATGAGTAATCAGGGTGCCAGGAGGCGGGCTGGAACTGCGTCCACGCCCCCGGTAACCTGGCCAGTCTGGTCGGGATCGCCTCCGGGCGTGACCGATTTCTTCAGCCCGCGCCAGGAAACCGGCTACGGCCTCGATTCCGGACCCGCTGAGGTCATGCAGCGGTCAGGCGGCGACCAGCAGGCGCTGACCGTCCTGGTCGGGCCGAGCGGATACGGCAAGACCTACCTCGCGGCCGCTGTCCTGCGGGCGGCGGCGCGGTCGGGACGCTCGGATCTGCAGGTCTGGGTGAACGGGTCGAGCCCGTCCGCGGCCGTGACGGGCTACGCCAGGGCCGCCGCCGACATCGGCCTGACCGATCGCGGCGTCGTGCCCGATGTGGCGGCCGCGCGGTTCCTCGAATGGCTGAGCCGCACTGACCGCCGGTGGCTGGTTGTTCTCGACAACGTGACCGATGCCGGCGGCCTGCGCGGGCTATGGCCGGCCAGCATGGCCGGCCAGGTTCTCGTCACCTGCCATCCGTCCGCCGATCTGTCCGAGATAGCCGCCGCCGGCCCCCGGGTCTGCCGGATCGGGGAGTTCAGCCCGCGCGAGGCACTCGGCTACCTGACCGCGCGGCTGTATGAAGATTCCGGCAAGCGCGCCGAGGCCGTCGATCTCGCGGCGGATCTCGGCTACATGCCGCTGGCGCTCGCGCTGGCGACGACCACGATTGCCGGCACCGCTCTGGACTGCCGCCAGTACCGGATCAGGTTCGCGGACCGCAGGCAGGAACTGCTCGGCCGCTCGGTCGACGGATCGGTCTCGCCGGCCGAAGTCGCCTGGTCACTGGCACTCGACCGGGCTGATCAGTATCCGCCGGCCGGGCTGGCACGGCCGCTGCTCGCGCTCGCCGCGCTGCTCGATCCGGCCGGCCTGCCGGTCCAGGTCGCCGCGAGCCGCGCCACGTGCGGCTATTTGGCCCGGCACGGCCGCGGCATGCCAGCCGATCAGCAGGAAGTCATGACCACGCTCGGCGGCCTCGAGCAGTGCGGCCTGGTCGCAATCGACCAGACGGCGGGGTCCGGGCTGGTCGCGGTCCATCCCGTCATCCAGGACACCGTCCGCAGGCTGGTGCCCGCCAGGGTGCTTGACGACGCGGCGCGATCGGCGGCCGATGCGATCGCCGAGGTGTGGCCCCAGCTCGAAGGCGATCCAGAAGACGAGCAGGCGCTGCGCGGCTGCGCCGGCTGGCTCGGCGGGATCGCCGGCGACCTGCTCTGGCTGCCGGAGCCGCATCCGGTCCTGATCAAGGCGGGCCAGAGCCTTGGCCAGGCCGGCCTGGCAGGCGCCGCCGTCGCGTACTGGAAATCGATGCTCGCGGCCAGCGGCCGTGCGCTCGGCCCCGAGCACCCGCGGACGCTGGCCATCCGCGACCAGCTAGCAGCGGCATGCGAGGACGCCGGGCGCCTCGATGAAGCCAGGGAGCTGATCCTGATCAGCCTGGCCGAGCGGGAGCAGGTCCAGGGTCCCGATCACCCCGGTACCCTGACCGCCCGGACGACCCTGGCCCGGATCTACCGGGCGACCGGAATGTACGAGTCCGCGATCGACGTGTACGGCCGGGTGCTCGCCGACCGTGAGTGGGTACTCGGCCCCGACCATGCCGACACGCTCGGTGTCCGCAGCCAGCTGGCAGGCACTTACCTCCTGGCCGGCGAGGCTGACCAGGCCATCGCGCTATACCAGCGCAACCTGGCCGACTGGGAGCAGGTGGCCGGCCCCGAGCACCCGGACGTGCTCGCCGAGTCGCTGAACCTGGGACGGGCATTCCAGCAGGCGAGCAGGACCGACGAGGCGATCGCCATCTTCGTGCGGGTGCGCAAGATTAGGGAAACGACCCTCGGCCAGGATCATCCCGACACCATGACCGCCGTCAGCCAGCTGGCGCTGGCGTACCGGGCGGCCGGTCGGCTGAAAGAGGCCATCGCCCTGTACCGCCAGGTGCTGGCAAGCCGTGAGACCGTGCTCGGCGCCAATCACCCTGACACGCTGACGGCACTGGGCAACCTCGCGTCGTGCTTCCACACCGCGCACCGGATGAAAGACGCCATTCCGCTCTACGAGCGGGTGCTCACCGCCCGGGACCAGCTGCAGGGTCCTGATCACCGGGAGACTCTGACCGCCAGGGGCAACCTGGCCGGGGCGTACCATTCCGCCGGCCGGCTGGCGGACGCGATTCCGGTCTACGAGCGCACGGTGTCGGATTTCGAGCGGGTGCTCGGTCCCGATCATCCGGACACGCTGACCTCTCGCGCTAATCTCGCCCACGCCTACTACATGGCGCGGCGGCTCAGCGATGCGATCAAGCTGCTTCAGCGGACCATCGCAGACTGCGAACGGGCACTTGGCCCTGATCACCCTCTTACCCTGACAATCACCGACAATCTCCGTACGATAACGCGGTTACGGAGAATTGGCGGCGCTGACGACCGCCCAAAGACGACACCACAATCTGCGCCACATGCAGCGTAAACGCCGGCGGCATAGCACTTCTCGCCGCATTGCCGAGGACGTAAAGGTAAACTCTTTACCGAGCCATTGGTTTTTTATTAATGCTCCCGCAGCATTGGCGTCACAGTCCACGGGCATGATCATTTTCGGCCGGACTGGGCGCCCGACCGGCGCCCTGAGCCGCGCCGGTGATCCCGTCAGGCAAGGAGGCGTTCGCTGTGAGCACCACAGGCTCGACCCTCACCCGAACTCAGCAGGCTCCGGTCGGAGCCCAGCAGATGCATATTGCGATGGTGGCACCGCCGTATTTCAGCGTTCCGCCCGCGGCATATGGCGGGATCGAGACCGTGGTCGCTGATCTAGTCGATTCACTGGTCGGCAGGGGCCACAAGGTAACGCTGATCGGGGCCGGCAATCACGCGACTAGGGCTCAGCGATTCCACCCGACGTACGACGTCGGTCCGGCCGACCAGCTGGGCGAGGTAATGCCCGAGATGGTCCACGCCGCCAAGGTCGCGACCATCCTGGACGCTCTCGACGTCGACGTGATCCATGACCACACGATGGCGGGCCCGCTGATGGCCAGAGGGCGGCTCACGCCCACGGTGGTGACCGCGCACGGCCCGGTCTCGGGTGATTCGGGCGAGTACTACCGCGCGCTCGGCGACACCGTCCAGCTGATCGCCATCTCCGACGCGCAGCGATCAAGCGCGCCTGACCTGTGCTGGGCGGCCACGGTGCACAATGCGATCCGCTCCGCGACGTTCCCGTTCCGGGCCGAGAAAGACGATTACGCGATCTTCCTGGGCCGGTTCCATCCGGAGAAAGCGCCGCACCTGGCTATCGACGCGGCCAGGGCGGCGGGCATACCCATCGTCCTGGCCGGCAAGTGTTCTGAGCCAATCGAGCGCGCCTACTTCGCGCGCGAGATCGAGCCGCGGATCGGCAGCGACGTGACCATCTACGGGGTAGCCGACGCCACGGCCAAGCGGCGGCTGCTCTCCCGGGCGGCCTGCATGCTGTTCCCGATCTGCTGGGAAGAGCCGTTCGGGCTGGTCGTGATCGAGGCGATGGCCTGCGGCACGCCAGTGGTCGCGCTCCGCCGCGGTGCCGTACCCGAGCTGATCGTGCATGGCCAGACTGGCATCATGGTCGACGATCCTGACGACCTGCCGGCCGGGATCGCCCTGGCGCGCCAGCTCGAGCCGGCGGTCTGCCGCAAGCACGTCGAGACCAGCTTCACCGTCGAGGTGATGGCCGAGGGCTACGAGGCCGTCTATCGTCGAGCACTGACGATGGCTCCCGAGCCATGGCTGACGGTGCAGGACCAGGCGCCGATAGTCAGCGGCTGACCCGGGCAGGCAGCCCGGCACGGGCCGGTCTAGTCTTGCGACGTGGCGGCCCGTGGCACTCGAGCGACTCAGGAGCTCGCCAGGCTGGGGATCGCGCATTCGGTCCATGAGTACAGCCACCGGGAAACAAGCGGTTCGTACGGCCTGGCGGCGGCCGTGGCGCTCGGAGTGCCGGCGGGGCAGATATTCAAGACCCTTATTGCCAGCGTGGACGGCAGCCTGACCGTTGCCGTCGTGCCGGTAGCGGGCCAGCTGAACCTCAAGGCACTCGCCGAAGCCGTCGGCGGCAAGAAGGCCGAGATGGCGCAGCCCGCGGCGGCCGAGCGGGCGACCGGTTACGTCACGGGCGGGATCTCACCGATCGCGCAGCGCAAGCGCCTGCCTGTCGTCGTTGATGCGTCGGCGCTCGACTGGCCGACCGTGTACTGCAGCGCCGGACAGCGCGGCCTGCAGGTGGAGCTCACACCCGCCGACCTGATCCGCGCGACCAGCGCCATCGTAGCGCCGATCGCCCGCGCCGACGGCTGATGCGGTCTGCTGCGTATTACCGGATGCCGCCCGGCGC
The DNA here is from genome assembly GCA_017882645.1 of Streptosporangiales bacterium. Lineage (GTDB taxonomy): Bacteria > Actinomycetota > Actinomycetes > Streptosporangiales > Streptosporangiaceae > Chersky-822. The sequence goes on from JADGPC010000481.1 coordinate 6,954, forward strand.
CGGCTCGACTGTGCTGTCCGGGTTTGCCTCGCTGCGCTCGGCGGGGCTGCCGCGGCCGGCCGGAAGGCGGGAGCTGACCGCCAGGGCGACAATTCCCGCCACGGCGGTAATCGAGAAGGCCGCCGCCAGCCCGGCCGCAAGTGACCAGCCGAATCGCACCGCCGCGCTAATCGCCGCGCCGCCGATGCCGATTCCCATCGCGCTTCCGAGC
>JADGPC010000482.1 GCA_017882645.1 Streptosporangiales bacterium
CGCCATATCGAGGTATCACTCGGCTACCCGAGGGAATGGCGGCGGCGGGCCAAGCCGCCCGCGATCCCCCGACAGATCTTCCCCGAGCCTGTTCCCGGCCAGGACCGGCCGGGGCCGGCCGTGGGCTAGGGCTGGCCCGGGCCGGCGTGAGCTAGGGCTGGCCCGGGCCGGCGTGAGCTAGGGCTGGCCCGGGCCGGCGTGAGCTAGGGCTGGTGCGGGCCGGCCGCCTGGATCGCGCGCCAGGCGGCGAGCAAGTCGGCCTCGCGTTCTGGCGTCAGGCCGACCCCTTCCCGTAGCGGGCTGCCCGCCGCGAGCTCGGCCGCGTGCACTTCCGCGATCGTCTGCCTGATCGGACGCGGCGACAGGCCCGCCGCGTAGGCCCTGGAGGGGTCGGCCGTGTTGATGTCCCGCTCGCTGTCACCGCCCGGCCACAGCGGTATCGTTTCCGCCGATTCCCCGAATTCCCTCAGGAAGTCGGCTTCCACCCACGTCAGCCTGGTGCCCGCGGGGGCGACCTCGGCGGCGATCGCTTCGAGCAGGTCGCCGAAGCCGAACGGCGGCGGCGGGCTGGCCGCGTGGAAGATGCCGGTCACCGAGCGCTCGGCCAGGGAGACGATCCAGCGGCCCATGTCCCTGGCATCGATCACCTGGATCGGGTCCTCCTTCCCGCCAGGTGCGAGGACGCCGCCGCCGCGGGCAATCCGCTCGACCCACCAGGTGAACCGGTAGCTGTAGTCATACGGCCCGACTACATAGGTCGGCCGGATCACGGTCGTCGCGCCGGCGCCGAACAGCTCGACGGCCGCGCGCTCGCAGGCCACCTTCAGCCCGCCGTAGGTTTCGTCGGTGATCTCTTCGGTCGCCGGGTCATCGAGCTCAGCCAGCGGCGCGTCCTCGCTGAACCCCGGCGCGACCGGGGTCTTGTACGCCGACGTCGACGAGACGTAGAGGTACCGGCCGCCGCGCTCGCCCAGGGCGGCCGCCAGCGACCGCACCTGGCGAGGGAAGTAGGCACACACGTCGATGGTGGCGTCCCACTCGCCCGCCGAGAGCTCGGCGAGGTCCCCGTTGCGATCTCCGGTCAGGTGTGTAGCCTGCGGGAAGAGGTCTGCTCCCGTGCTGCCGCGGTGGAAAACCGTGACGTCGTGCCCGGCGCCGAGTGCCGCCTCGGTGATGTGCCGCCCGACGAACTTCGTGCCGCCGATGATCAGGATGCGCATGCAGGCATGATGCCAGTCGCGGTGAGGCGACATCTCCGGCGGGGGCGGAAACTTCCGGTATGACCGCGGTCGTTACGGGGGAAGGAGGACGTTGTGAGCAATTCGGCACTTTATGGTGGCTACGGCGGCTACAGCGGCGCAACGAGCCGGGACCAGACGCGAACACTGTTCAGCCAGACGATGGGGTACGTCGCCCTGGCCGCGGCACTCTTCGCGGCCGGCGCATACCTGGGCCGGGACATGTCCTATGGCCTTGGCTTCGTCTGGTTCATCGCCGCGTTCGCCTGCCTCATCGCGATGAACTTCGCTGTCCGCCGGTCCCAGCAGCTGACGGTGGTCCTGCTGTGCGCGTTCGGCGTGCTGATCGGCCTGGCGCTCGCGCCCGTGCTGGCGTATTACGCCGGAACGAACCCGCAGGCGCTGTGGTCGGCGGGCGGCGCCACGGCGCTGTTCATCGCGGGCTTCGGCGCGGCCGGCTATGCGACCAGGCGCGACCTGTCGGCGATCGCGCGGATCTGCTTCTTCGCGCTGATTGCCCTGATCGTGTTCGGCATCGTGCTGATCTTCGTCCGGATCCCGCACGGTGACCTCATCTACTCGGTCATCGGCCTGGTGATCTTCGCCGGCTTCACGATGTTCGACTTCCAGCGGCTGCGCAAGTCCAAGGACGTCAGATCGGCACCGCTGCTGGCCGCGTCGATCTTCCTTGACGTGCTCAACGTGTTCCTGTTCTTCCTGCGGATCTTCGCGCGCAGTAACTGACGGTGCAACGTTGCCCGACGCTAGACGCCAGCCATCTTCTCGGTCGCGTGCTGCGCTATTGCCATCAGCCGGCGGCATCTGTCGTCGTCCACCTCCGGCCGCCCTTGAAGGATCCGATTGGAACGTCAGGAGGCCATCCTCGGTCCGCTGCTACGCCATCGTGGTGGAGGCCCAAGGCGAGGTCAGCGAGCTGGCCGGTTGGGGTGACCGCCGATCGGGATCAGCGATGCCGAGACCACGGACAGCGGGGCGCGGGCAGTGTTGACGACGAATGCGGTGAAGTCGCCGGGCTGACCAGCGTTCGCAGCGGTCCAGGCGCCCCCGAATTGCGGCTGGCCGCCTTCCGTGAGGTTCTTCACGGGACCATCCGATCCCATGGACCCGCACCCGGCCACGAGGCTCAGCAGGAGCACGACAGCCAGTGCCGTCAGGGCCTGTCCTGGCCGGCTGCGAGTCATGGTTCTCATCCTTCATGAATCAGCAGGATGCAGGCCAGGCCCGGCCGACGAAATCGAACAGGTGGTCTAATTGTCAGAGGGTGTCTGTAGAGTTATCGATAACAAATTCGTTGTCGTGGACCTGCGCGGAGCCGCCCGATGACTCACCTGCCTGCCGAACCGCCGCCCGCGGGCTCGTCGCCCGCGGGCCGGCCGCCCGTCGGCTTGCCGGGTGCCGGCTGGCCGCCGGCCGGGTCGCCGACGGCGGACCCCGATCTCGCGGGCCTCCCGCCTGAGGCGGACCCCGAACCTGGCTTCCCGCCGGCCGGGCTGCTCGACGAGCCGTCGGATGCGGAGCTGGCCGGGTGCTGGCCTGATCCGTTCGCCGGGCCCCCGGATGATGGCGACGCGTGGGTAGACGGGTTGTCGCCGGCTCAGCTGGATGCCATCTTCGGGACCGCGGGCGATGAGGTGACCGAGGAGGAGGTCGCGAGCTTCGCGGCCGGCGGGCCGCTGGATGTGCTGCCGCCCGGTCCGGTGCTGGCGGCGATGTCGCAGGACGTGGCCGGCGCCGGCCTGCGGCGGCTGTCCGATGATGAGCTGGCCGGGGTGCTGCGGGCGTCGCGGCGGCTGTCGTCCTGGCAGGCCGGGGTCGAGCTGACCGCGGTGGCCGAGCTGGACGGGCGGCGGATGCGGGCGGCGGCCCGCCCGGGTTCGTCGCGGGCGAGCGAGCACGTCAGTGACGAGCTGGCGGCGGCGCTGGTCCTGACCGGCCGGGCGGCGGACGTGCTGCTGACCCTGGCCCGGGATCTGGTCCGGCTGCCCACGGTCCTGGCGGCGCTGCTGGCGGGCCGGATCGACCGGGCCCGCGCGGCGATCTTCGCCAGCGAGCTGGCCGGGCTGACCGATCTGCAGGCAGCTGCCGTGGCGATGGCGTTCATCGGGCCGGCCGGGTCGATGACGACCGGGCAGCTGCGGGCGGCGCTGCGGTCGATGGTCCTGTACGTCGACCCGGCGGCGCTGCGCCGCCGCGCCGAGAAGGCCCGCGCCGATGCCCGCGTCGAGACGTGGCCGGAGTCCTCCGGGAACGCCGCCCTGGCCGGCCGCGAGCTGCCGCCCGCCGATGCGATCGCCGCAGACGAACGGATCACCGCGATCGCCCGCGCCCTCAAGGACGGCGGAGCGCCCGGCACCATGGACCAGCTGCGGGCGGCGGTGTTCACCGCCCTGCTGGCCGGCCGCGACCCCGAGACCCTCCTGCCCGGGCAGCCCCCGGGCAGGGACGGTCAGGCTCGAGACGGTCAGGCTCGGGACGGGCAGACTCCGGATGCGCGGCCATCCGGGCTGGCGGCGCTGACCGGGTCGGTGCACCTGACCATGCCCGTCTCGGCCTGGCTGGACCTGTCCCACGCGCCCGGTGAAGTCGCTGGCCTGGGCCCGCTCGACGCCTGGACCTGCCGCGAACTCGCCGACCGCCTCGCCGCCGGGCCGGGAACCCGGTGGTGCGTGACGCTGACCGGCCCGGACAGCCGCGCGGTCGCCCATGCCTGTGCCCGTGGATCACCCGGCCGGACGCGACAGTGGCTGGCCGGCCTGAGCTTCTCCTGGCTGGAATCGGGGACCTGCGGCCATAGCCGCCAGGCCGGCGGATACCGGCCGGGGAACCTGCTCCGCGAGCTCGTCAAGATCCGGCAGCGGACCTGCGGCTTCCCCGGCTGCCGCCGACCGGCCCGCTCGTGCGACGACGACCACACCATCCCCTACGACCACGGCGGCCGGACCTGCGAGTGCAACCTCGAGCCGCTTTGCCGGCGCCACCACCATGCCAAGCAAGCCCCGGGATGGTCCCTGACCCAGCCCGAGCCCGGCCTGCTGATCTGGACCACGCCGCACGGCCGCAGCTACACCGTCAGACCCAACCCGTACCCGGTCTGAGGCCCGCCGGACCTCTTCAGCAACGACGCAGAACCTGGCATGGTTGGCCCGTGCGCCTTACAGACGGGCTGAACACAGCCCAGAGGATCGTCATCGTCGTTGCGATGGGAATCGCGCTCGCAGCTATCGGCCGGTACTTGGTCAGCCTGGGAAGCGGGTTCCACGTCGGCTGGTATGGCTACCGAGCGCTGCCGGCCCGGCTCGGGCCGCCGGGTACAGGGCTGCCTCGCTGGCTGCGCCTGATCATCTGGCTGGGGATCACCGGCATCTGGGCCCTGGCATCGGTTATCGTGCTGCGCCCGCGCCGGGAACCGGCCGCGCCACGCTAACTCGTCAGCCTCGGGGCGAGCATCGTCGAGACTTTCGAGTCCCGCGTCTGGCTGGCCGATCCGCAAGGCAACGAGTTCTGCCTCATGCCAGCGGGTTAAGTCGCCTCATGCCAGCGGGTTAAGTCGCCTCCGGCCCTGGACGCCCTTCAGCGTTCCCTGGCGATCACGTAGCGGACGTAGCCGCCGTAGCTGGCCAGGCCGGTGAGCACGACGGTCAGGACCCATACCGCCCACCTGATGTTGCGGGTCCGGTCCGGCACCGGCAGGTTGTTCTGCATGATCCACGCGGCACGTTCCCTGATCAATGGCGGCCAGGGCCAGCGGGGCAGGTACCGGTGCGGATTCTGCTCGCCGACGGCGCTCGCGTCCCTGGTTCTGTCCACCGAGCGGCCGATGAAATATAGCTGGACCGTGTTGCCGGCCGGCGCGTACACGCGGTGCACCACCAGGCCAGCCAGGATGCCGATCACCAGCGGCTGCCAGGGGAAGCCGGAAAGGTAGGCGCCGAGCCAGGCCACCGAGTGGGGCAGGTGCACCGGGTTGCGCAGGGTGTGGTGCGTGAGTATGGCGTGCCACACCGCCGGCAGGCCGTAGTTGATGAGCCAGATGCCAACGGCCACGATCGGGAACGCGACGACCACGATCAGGATGGGTGAGATCGCCACGTACCAGGCCGGGGCCCGCCGGTCCTTCTTCCGCCAGTTGGCCAGCAGTGATCTGACGAACAAGGTGGCCAGCAGGGCCTCGTACACGTTGCGGACGTCGTGCCGGTCCGCCCGCCAGCCGCGAAAGCCGAACAGGTTATCCCAGTCGGGCTTGAGGTACAGGAAGGCATGGCCGCCGACGTGCCATCGCACCTGCACGACCAGGTAGTACAGGGCCGAGATGATCCAGGCGCCGACGTTCGCGGCCAGGAACAGCCAGATGGTCTGCTGCAGCCAGCGGAGCCTGATCGGCCTGCCGTTGACCAGGATGCGCCTGGGCGGAACCGGTTCCTCTGGCTCGGCTGTCATAGCTCCGCCTCGAGGCGGACGTACGAACTCCGGCCGAAGGAGTCATGACGTTCACGATGTTTCCTGCCGAGGGTGACATAAGCGAACACGTCATCATCTTTCACCCTTCGATCATCGCGCTCGTCCCCGGTATGCGTCAGCGGGTCCGCACACCGGGGACGGGAGCTAGGACGGGAGCTGGGTCGGGTTCCCCGGGCACCGCGTTCACGGGGTCTGGCGTCACCCGGGCTACTGAGCCTTGCCGTAATTGCTGGCTCCGTACCAGTCCACGAGGACGACAGGCTCGTCTCCGACGACCCAGGCGTCGTGACCCTCTGGGAGCGCCGTGACATCTCCCGGCCGGGCGTCGAACTCGGTGCCGTCGCCCATCACGACGTGCAGGGTTCCCTGTGCGTGGTACTGGAAATGCGGCGCCTCGCACAGCTCGGTGCCGGCGATCGGCTTGACGTGGCTTGACCAGCGCCACCCGGGCTGCAGGACCAGCATGCCGATCTCGGCTCCGCCGATGCTGAGCAGGTGCAGCGCGCCGAACTCGAAGTTCCGGGTTTCGTCGGGCGTGTCGAAGCTCTTCTGCTCCGCTTTCGAGGTCATGGGCTTCCTCCCTTGCCACGGGCCCGGTGCGGGCCCACTCATCCAGGCTGCCCGCCACCGGTTGCAGCCTGCTTGCAGCGGCCAGGGAAGTGGCGGGGCGTGCCTGGCCGGGGTTTGATACACCCATGAAGTCGCTAGCCGTCCGGGTGCTCAGCGACTTCGGCGTGGACGGCGTCGAGCCGCAGGCCCTGGGCAGCAAGAAGGCGCGGCAGGCCCTGCTGCTGCTCGCGCTCGCCGACGGCCACGTCGTGCCGTCCGCCGTCCTGGCCGACGCCCTGTGGGGTGACGCTCCGCCGGCCAGGCCAGATGATCAGGTCGCGGTCCTGATGAGCCGGCTGAGATCGGTGCTCGGGCGGGACCGGATCGAGCACCGGGACAACGGGTACCTGCTCCGCTTCGACTGGCTCGACGCGGCCGAGCTCACCGCGCTGGTCGACGAGATGGACCGCCGGCACGCCGCGGGCAACGTGATGGGCGCGGCCGCGGCAGCCAGGGTCGCGCTCTCCCTGGTCCGGGGCTCCGAGCCGGGACCGGTGCCCGGTGAGTGGGCCCAGCTGAGACGCTCGGAGCTGGAGCGGCTGACCAGCCGCGCCCGCCAGGCGGCGGCCGGCGTGCTGCTCGAGGCCGGCGACTGGATGGCCGCGGTCGACGCCGCCACGGCGGCGATGGAACGCGACCCTTACTCCGAGGCGGCGCTGCGGATCCTGCTGCGGGCCTATGTCATGGGCGGCCAGGTGGCGGCGGCCCTGGCCGCCTACGCGACTGCCCGCGAGCGACTCGCCGATGATCTGGGAACGGACCCATCGCCGGAGACTGCCGCCCTCTATACCGCGATCTTGCGGGGTGAGCTCGCCACGCCGTCGCCGCTGCCAGCGACCATCGCGATGGGCGCCATCGGCCGGGACGACGAACTGGCCTACCTCGACGCGGTCGCCACCAGGGCGCGGGCCGGCTCGGTCGAGATCGTGGTCGTCGACGGTGAGGCAGGCATCGGGAAGACGACGCTGCTGCGGACGTGGTCGGCCCGCCGGGCGGCGGCCGGGGACATCGTCCTGACCGCCTCCTGCGGCCAGCTGGACCGGTCGATGCCGCTGGACGCGGTGCTCACCTCGCTCGCCGCGCTGCTGCGCAGGCTCGGTACCGAGACGAGCGCGGACGTACTGGGCGGGGATGCGGTGATCCTGACCCCCATGCTCGGCGCCGAGCCCCAGCCCGGCGGCCAGCTCCAGCCGGGCGGCGAGCCCGGTCCGCGGCTGCCGATGCTCGGCGACAGCGTGCTGGGTCCCGCGGCGCTGTACTCAGCCCTCGCGCGCGTGCTCGGCCGGCTGGCCGAGCGCCAGCCGCTGGTCGTGGTGATCGACGACGCGCACCTGGCCGGGTCGGCGCTGCACGACTGGCTGCGCTTCGTCCAGCGTGAGCAACTGGCCGTGACGGTGGTCGCGGCGGTCAGGTCAGGCGAGCCGGCGTCGCTTCCCGCCAGCGCGGTGATCCACCTGAACGTCCTCGGCCGCGAGGCCGCCGCCGAGCTGGTCGGAGCCGCCCGAGTCGACGCGCTCTACGCGCTGTCCAAGGGGCACCCGCTGTTCCTGACCGAGCTGGCCCAGCAATCCTCAGGCGGCGAGCTGCCGGCGTCCCTGGTCGACTCGGTCTCGGCGCGCTGCGACGAGCTCGGCACGGCGGGGGCGCTGCTGCGCACCGCCGCGGTCATCGGCCCTGAACTCGACGTCGACCTGCTCGCAGCGGTGCTCGGCCGCCCGGTCGTCGACCTGCTGGACGACGCCGAGCAGGCTGCGGCCAAGCAGTTCCTGACCGAGGACAACGGAACCTTCCGGTTCCGGCACGAGCTGGTCATGCAGGCCCTGGCGGCCAGCGCGAGCGCGGGCCGGGCCGCGCTGCTGCACCGGCAGGCAGGCCGGGTGCTGTCCAGGCGGACGAGCGTCGATCCGGTGACGGTGGCCCGCCACGCGCGGCTCGGCGGTGACACCGAGCTGGCCTCGCGTGCGCTGCGGGATGCGGCGGCCCGCGCCGCCGAGCGGTTCGACCATGCCGCCGCCGAGGCCCTGCTCGACGATGCGCTGAGCCTGCATCCCGATCCCGCCGGGTGGCTCGCCCGGGCGCGGGTGCGAACCAGGCGCGGGCACTACGCCGGGGCACTCCGTGACGTCGACCGGGCGTCGGCCGCCGGGCCGGCCGCCCTGGAGGTCGGCGCGTGGGCCTCCTACTTCGGCCGCCAGTTCGCGCAGGCGGCCCAGTTCGCCGAGGACGGCGCCCTCGCCGCCGAGGATCCGGCCATGCGCGCCAGATCCCTGGCCGTCGGCGGCCGGACCCGGCACGCCGGCGGCGATCTGGCCCAGGCCGAGATGCTGCTCGGCGAGGCGTTCTCGCTGGCGCAGGGGGCTGACCGGGTGACCGCGGCCGCCTGGCTCGGGGTGCTCAGGTCGCACCAGAGCCGGATGGACGAGGCGCTGTCGCTGCTCCGCCCGGCGGCCCGCGGCCAGGTGGGGGTCGAGCACACCGCGGCCACGCTGCACTCGCTCCTGTTCACCGGGCATTCGCAGGCGCTGGCCGGTTATCCGGCGTCGGCACTGGACGCCTTCTCCCGGTACACCGCGGAGGTGGAGCGCCGGCAGGTACCGCGGTTCGCGGGCCGTGCGGTGAACTTCGCTGGCTGGGTGCTGCGCAACCTGGGCGCGTGGAACGAGGCGCTCGATCATCACCACGAGGCGCTCGAGGTAGGCCGCTCGACCGAGCAGGCGGAGACCACGATCGCGGCACTCGAGGATCTCGCCGAGCACGACCTGGAAACCGGCGATCTCGCGGGCTCGCAGGGTCGGCTCGCCGAGGCGGCGGCGCTGCTCACCGGTGACCTGGTTTTCGGCTGGCGGCTCGAGCTCAGGCACCTGCTGCTCAGCGGGCGTCTCGCGCTGGCCCGCGGGGAGAGCGAGCTGGTCCTGGCCCGCGCGGGCGAGCTGGCTGACCGGGCGACCGCGCTTGGCGTGCCGCGTTACCGCAGCGTCGCCAGGCTGCTGCGGCACCAGGCGAACCGGGCGCTCGGCCTGCCGGTCGACCTCGACGCCGTCGCCGCCGACCTGGACGCCATGGACGCCAGCGTGGCCATCGAGGCGTGGCGCTGGACCGCGGACGTGGCCGCCGACTTCGCCAGCTCGCCCTGGCGGGACCGGGCCGCGGACCGGGTCAGGCGGCTGGCCAGGCACGCCGGGAGTCATGCCGACGGCCTGCTGGCGGCCGCGGACAAGCGGCTCAGCCCGCGATGAGCACGCTCATCTCGACCGTCAGCGGCCCGCCACCGGCCGCCGCGACGGATCGCTCGGCCGCCCGGCGCAGCTCGGCCTGCCGGCCAGAATCCAGGGCCCGCACGAACGGGGCGACGTGGGCCATGCCGAGCCGCCAGGAAGCCAGCTCGGCCGGGGTCGACAGCCCGGCCGGTACCGTGAGGGTGCGGAACTCCGCGTCGCGGAAGCCCGCTGCCGCGGTCAGGTCGGCCAGCAGCGCGGCATCGGCGGCCTGCGGCTCGCCCTCGTCCTTGAGCGAGGCGTACCAGGCCGGCGGGACGTAGCCGAACGCGCGCAGCGCCTCGTCGGTAGCGGTCTTAGCCGGATGGGTCCACTGCGGCGCGAACGAGCTGGCCGCGACGGTCCGGCCGACTCGCCGGATCTCGGCCAGGCCGGCGGCGATGCTGGGCAGGTGGCTGAGGGAGAAGGCGGCCAGGACGAGGTCGACGGCGCCGTCGCGCAACGGCAGCGCGGCCGCGTCCGCGGCGACCGGGTGCAGCGCGGGGCCGCAGTGCCGCAGCATGCCGACGGCCAGGTCGGCGCAGATCACCCGGCCGGCTCCGGCGGCCAGCGCGGCCCGGCCGGCCACGCCGGTTCCGGCGCCCAGGTCGAGTACCACGCTCCCCGCCAGCGGCACGACCGCGGCGGCCGCCTCGACCAGTGCTGTCGCGAGCGGGCCGTACACCTGCACCGGCCCGCCGGCCCAGTCGCCGGCCGAGGCGTCGTAGGCGGCGGTGATGCCTGTGGTCAGCTGTGCCGTGTTCAGCTGGGCCGCGGTCAGCTCAGCCGCGTTCAGGCGAGCAGGTCCGCGGCCGCGACCGCCTTGCTCTCCCACCATTGCAGTTCCTCGTCGTAGCCGCCGAGCGCCTTCTCCCAGCCGAACTGGACCAGCGCGCCGAGCAGGCTCAGCGCCAGCTGGCTGTCCCACCACGGCTCGGTCACGATGCCCTGGGCCTCGAGCGCGGCGCGGTACGCCTCGATCGAGCCCTCCTTCGACTGCGGCAGGCGGCGGCAGTTGATGGCCAGGTACCAGGCCAGGTCGCTGAGCGGCGCGCCGCGTCCTGGCTGCTCCCAGTCCAGCACGACCGTCCGTCCGGCGTCGTCGGTGCCGAGGTTGTCGAGCTTCCAGTTCCCGTGCACGAACGTGTGCGGGGTCCTGGCCAGTGCCTCCACAAGCGGGCCGGGATCAAGCGCCAGCGGCGTCACGATCGCCGCGGCAGCCGGAGCCACGTCGGCGAGCAGCGGCCAGCCCTTGCCGACGAGCTGGGGCACCAGGTGGGCCGAGCCCAGCTCGGCCTCCGCTGCCGCCATCCACGGCGATAGTTCCAGGTATCGGTGCATCTCAGGGACGATGTCGTACTCGCTGCCGCAGTCCCAGAACGACGCGTGCATCCGGGCCATGTGGGTCAGGAAGCGCTCGTGCTGGCCGGCCGGGATCGGGGCATCTGTGGCCGGGACCAGCCACGGGCCCACGTCGTCCATCAGCAGCGCGTAGCGGGTCCAGGGAACCCCGGCGTCCGTGTGCTCCACCGCGACGGCGACGATCGGCTGGGTCAGGCAGTCGGGCAGCCTGGCGAGGATCCCCCGTTCCCAGAGC
>JADGPC010000080.1 GCA_017882645.1 Streptosporangiales bacterium
AACGCCCAGATCGCGCGGGCACTCGGATTGTCGCTCAAGACGGTGCAGAACTACGTGTCGAGAGTGCTGGAGAAACTCCAGGTCGCGGATCGGACGCAAGCCGCGATACGGGCCAGAGGCGGCCACCTTCCCGGCCCGGAATAGCGCCGGCGAGGATTTCTTCACGCGGAGTTCATATCGACCTCATGAGCGCCACATGAGCGCCTAGTTACCTGTTACTGGCGGATGTGACGGGCCTGAGCGCCGGGCACCTGCCTGCTGGTTGATCAGCTGTTTCGACCAGGTCGGCTGGACAATGTTTTGCAGTACTTGGCAGTATTGCTACGTAGGGTAACTGGATTAGTACTGTACAAACCGTCCGGCGCAAGCTGGGGAGATCTCGTACTCGGGGGGGCAATGAGATCGGGCGACGGGCTCACTCGCTGGTTGGCCGGCGGGGTAATCGCGGCCGGGACGGCGGGAGCCATCCTGGCCCTCGCTGACGTCGAGACGCCGCTGCGGGTGCCGCTGGTCCTCATCTTCCTGGCCGGCGTGCCCGCTCTCGCGGTAGCGAGCCTGCTTGGCGGAGTCGATGCTTACGCCAGGCTGGTGGTCGCCGGCTCGGCGGCGATTGTGGTCAACATCGTCGTCGCCGAGGCGATGATTCTCTCCGGAACCTGGTCAGCACGGACCGGCCTGGTCGCCGTGGCTCTAGTCAGTGCCACGATCGCGGCCTGCCGTCCCCTCGTATCCAGGAGTTCTCAGCCCCGCACGGCCAGGGATACCTAAGCCATCAGCCCGTAGCCCTGGCGCACTTCGCGGCAGGACCGGACCAGCTGCCCGGGACGATCCGTCCAAAGTCAAATATTAAGGGTGATACCACCTATCTGAGCTCGTAGCCGGCGGCGTCATGCGCCCTGCGGCTCGAGCAGCAATGTTTTCGTACATCGCAGTATTCGCGCATCTCGGCATCCGCACATCGCGGAATAAAGGGGTGAATCGCGAATACCTCGACGCCAGATTTCCTGGCTAGTTCACATATTTACGGGGGAGAACGATGCATTACTTCGAGAACGGGACCGACCTGCTGCCGGCTCAGCCAGTCCGTCACGATCGGCTGCTGGCGCTCGACGGCAGCGATCAGGCTGGTTCCCGGCCCTCGCGGCAGGTCACCGGCGGCGTGCGGACCTCCGCTCGCCCGGCTGGCCGGCCAGCGGGCCCGCGGAATCGTCGCGGGCTGCTCGAGGGGCTCGCCGGCCGGGCCGGGCTCACTGGCGGGGCCGAGGGGCCCGGGCAGGCCCAGGCGGCGGGACGGCCGGCCGCGGCCGGTCCCGGCGATGGTTACTCGGCGTCCGTGCACACTATGGCAGCGTGGCGGGTGCCGCCGTCCAGGCCGTCGGCTGACGGCCAGCCTGCCTGGTCGGGCGGGCCCGGGTCGGGCTCTGCTGACGGTCACGCCGATCCGGATCACCGGCCCTACCGGAAGGTCGCCGACGGCCTCGCCATCTCACCGCGGGTCAGCGTGGTGGTCCCGGTCATGAACGAGGCCGCCAACCTGCCGGCCGTCTTCGCCACGATCCCGCCGTGGGTCGAGGAGATCGTCCTGGTGGACGGCCGGTCCACCGACAACACGATCGATGTGGCCAGGCAGCTCAGGCCCGACGTGAAGGTGGTACTCCAGGGCGGTGTCGGCAAGGGCGACGCGCTCGTGGCCGGCTTCGCCGCCTCGACTGGCGACATCATCGTCGCGATCGACGGAGACGGCTCGACTGACGGCGCCGAGATCGTGCGGTTCGTCAGCGCCCTGATGTCGGGCGCGGATTTCGCCAAGGGATCGCGTTTCAACAGCGCCGGCCACAGCGACGACATCACCGCTATCCGCAAGCTCGGCAACAAGCTGCTGAACATCATGGTCAACCGGCTGTTCAAGACCAGCTTCAGTGACCTGTGCTACGGCTACAACGCCTTCTGGGCACGGCATCTGGGCCAGCTGAAGCTCGACAGCCCCGGGTTCGAGGTGGAGACGCTGATGAGCATCCGGGCAGCCGAGGCGGGGCTGCGGATCTACGAGGTGCCCAGCCACGAGCGGCTGCGGCAGCACGGAGTCAGCAATCTCAGCGCGATCAAGGACGGCTGGCGGATCCTGCGGCTCATCGCTCAGGAGAAGCGGGCGGCCAGGCGCCGCAAGGGGCGCAAGCCCAAGCCGTTCATGGCGCCCGGATACCTGGCTCAGCCTGAGGCCGGCCAGGACCTGCCGCTTCGTCCGGCGATATCGCTGGACGGGCACCGCGCGGGGCACGGCGGTGCGACCTACGACGGCGCCGGCCATGGCGGCGCGGTTCACGACAGCGCGGCTCACGACGCTGCGGCTCATTACCGTGCGGCACACGATGGCGCGGGCACCGCCGCCGGCGTTACGCACGGGTCGGCGGGTGTCATGCACCGCCCAGCTGGGCAGGTGCATAAGTGACCGGAGTTGCCCTTGAGGACATAGGTGCCAGTGTGGTGACTAGGACCAGCGCAACGGCGGATGCAGCCGGGCAGCTTCTTCCCGGGCCCGGCCGGATCTCCGTGGTGATCTGCGTCTACACCGAGCAACGCTGGGCCGACATTCTCGCCGCCGTGGAGTCCGTGCGCGGCCAGAGCCGTCCCGCGCACGAGATCATCGTCGTGGTCGACCACAATCCGGCTCTGCTGCGCAGGCTGGAGGCCGAGCTGGGCAGCGCGGTGAGGCTCATGCCCAATCGCGAGCGGCGCGGGCTGTCGGGCGGCAAGAACACGGGCGTGGCCGCCGCCACCGGCGATGTCGTGGCGTTCCTCGACGACGACGCGATCGCCGAGCGCGACTGGCTCAGATACTTTGCCGACTCCTATGCCGACGACGCCGTGGCGGGTGTCGGCGGCCTGACGCTGCCGCGCTGGGACACCGCCCGGCCCGGCTGGTTCCCGCGCGAATTCGACTGGGTGGTCGGCTGCAATTACCTCGGCATGCCGGAGTCCCGGCAGCCGGTCAGGAACCTGCTCGGCGGTAACGCGTCGTTCCGCAAGGACATCTTCGCGGTAGCCGGCGGTTTCACGGCTGACGTCGGACGGTCAGGTGCCCGGCTGCCGCTCGGCGGCGAGGAGACCGAGTTCTGCATCAGGATCGGGCAGCGCCGCCCCGACGTCCGGCTGCTGATCGACCACCGGGCCGTGATCTGGCACCGGGTCCCGGCCAGCCGTGGCCGTTTCTCCTACTTCATCACCAGATGTTACGCCGAGGGCCTGTCGAAGGCCCAGGTGAGCCATGCTGTCGGCGCGGCCGAGGGAATGTCGGCTGAGCGGCGGCACACGGCCGTCACCCTGCCCGCCGGAATCGGCCGGGGCGTCGCGGCCGCCTTCCGCGGTGATCTGGCCGGTCTCGGCCGGGCCGCAGCGATCATCGCGGGACTGACCGCCGCGGCGGCCGGATACGCGGCCGGCAGGACCGGCAGGATCAGCCGGAGCCGCTGATGACCGGGATCGCTGACCGGTACACCGAAGGCCGCGAGCTGGAGATCTCCGGCGGGTCGGCGGCGGCGGTGGCCAGCCGCGTGCCCGTCCTGATGTACCACGAGATCACGGCCGAGCCCGTGCTGAGCCCGCACCTGTCGGTCCGTCCCGACGAGTTCGCGCTCCAGCTCGGCTACCTGCGCGGCGGCGGATTCGCCTCGCTGCACGCCGCCGAGCTCGCCCGGCTGATGAAGGTCGGCGGGGGCGGGCTGCCGGCCAAGCCGGTGGTGCTGACCTTCGACGACGGGTTCGCCGACTTCCACGACTGCGCGCTGCCCCTGCTGCAGCGCTACGGGCTCACCGCGACGCTCTACGTGACCACCGGCTGGATCGCCGACCGGGAGCGGCCAGGAGGCGCTGGCTCCGCGGCCGCGAGCCGGCCGCGTACGGGCATGCTCAGCTGGAACCAGGTCGAGGCCGCCGCCGCCGCGGGGATCGAGATCGGCGCGCACACCGAGTGTCATCCGCAACTTGACCAGCTATCGCCCAGCGCGCTGCGCCGGGAACTGGCAGGCAGCAAGAGCCTGCTCGAGGACCGGCTCGGGGCGCCGGTCACGGGCCTGTCCTACCCGTTCGGCTACTCGAATCGGCGGGTTCGCGAGGCGGCCGTCGCCGTTGGTTACGAGTACGCCTGCGCGGTGGCGAACCGGCTTGCCTGCACCTCCGACGACCGGTTCGCGCTGCCGCGGCTCACGATCGGCCGGGCGACCCGGCTGCCGGGATTCGCGCAGATCGTGCGGGCTGAGCGGCTGCCGCCCGAGTTCCTCGCCTACCGGCTGCTGACGAAGGGCTGGTCGGCGGTCCGGCATGCCCGATCGGCGCTGAACCGGAAAAGCAGTGAATGACCGTCAAAGCGATCCTGCCGACGTCCGGACCATCCTGCGACCCGACGGCCAGGAGGACCAGCGGCGCGGTGGCGACGGCCCGTCTGACGACCGCGCCGAGCTAGCTTCGCGGCGCAGGACTCCGGCCGCCGTTCTGACCCGGGCCGGGCAGTTCGTCAGGTCGGTGTCGCGGCCGACCGGCGACCATGCGCCCCTGATGCGCAACGCCTACGCCCTGATGGCCAACACGGTCGTCACCGGCATGCTCGGCCTGGCGTACTGGCTGCTCGCCGCGCGGCACTATGCCCCGGCTGACGTCGGCCGGGCATCGGCCGCCTACTCGGCGATGAACCTGCTGGCCGGCATCACGGCGCTGAGCCTGATCGGCGCCATGGCCAGGTTCATTCCGCAGTCCGGCGGCCGGACCGGCCGGCTGATCGGGCTCGGCTACGCTGCCAGCGTCGTGACCGCCATCGTCGGCTCGGCGATCTTTCTGCTGTTCACCGGGCGGCCAGGGACGTCGTACTCTGAGCTGAACGGCGTCAGAGCCGGGGTCATCTTCACGGTCTGCGTCGCCATCTGGGCGCTGTTCACCCTGCAGGACGGTGCGCTGATCGGGCTGCGCAACGCGCGGTGGGTGACGCTGGAGAACGCCCTGTTCGGCGTGGCGAAGATAGCCCTGCTGCTTCCGCTGGCCACGCTCATCCCGCACACCGGGCTTTATGTCGCGTGGATGGTTCCCGCCGCGCTCGCCGTCCCGCTGGTCAACATCCTGATCTTCCGCAAGCTGCTGCCTGCCCATGCCAGGCGGGCAGGTCAGCAGCGGCCGCCGAGCCGCAATCAGGTCGGCAGGTTCCTGGCCGGTGACGTCACCGGCGCACTGATGCTGCTGGCTACCGTGAGCCTGGTTCCCGTGCTGGTCGCCATGTTCGTGGCTCCCGGCGTCAACGCCTACTTCTACATGGCGTGGACGATCGGCACGACAGTCGACCTGCTGGCCGCGAACATGGCTCTCTCGCTGACCGTTGAGGGTGCGTTCGATCCGGTCAGGCTGGCCGTGCACGCCAGGGCCGCCCTGCGCAGGATCCTGCTGATCCTGGTGCCCGTCGCCGCGGCCACCGCCCTGCTCGCGCCCTGGATTCTCGGCCTGTTCGGCCCCGACTACGCCAGGTACGGCGCGCCGGTGCTTGTCCTGCTCGCCTGTGCCACGCTGCCGCGGACGCTGACCGAGATCTACCTGGGCGCGCTGCGGGCGCAGAGCAGGACCTCGCTCGTTGCCCTGGTCCAGGGCGTGCGGGCGGTACTCGTGCTCGGCCTCACCCTGGCCCTGACGAACGCCATGGGCATCCTCGGTGCCGGAGTCGGCGTGCTCGCCAGCCAGCTGATCATGGCCGTCGCGGTCACGCCCGGGCTGCTGCGCGTTCTGACCGCGGACCGGCGCGCGCCGGCCGCCGAGCCGCAGGCCGCCGCCGAGTCGCCGGCCGCCGCTGATGCACAGGCCGCCACT
The DNA here is from genome assembly GCA_017882645.1 of Streptosporangiales bacterium. Taxonomy (GTDB): domain Bacteria; phylum Actinomycetota; class Actinomycetes; order Streptosporangiales; family Streptosporangiaceae; genus Chersky-822. The sequence goes on from JADGPC010000080.1 coordinate 5,842, forward strand.
GACGCCCAAGCCGCCGCTGACGCACAGGCCGCCGTCGAGGAAACGTGGAGCGCAGAGCGATGACGACGCCCGCGAGAGCTTCGGCGGACGCCAGGACGCGGCAGCCCGCTGGCCCCGGCAGCCCGGTCACCGGATCGCCGGCTGCCCGCCGGGTCCCCGGCTGGCTCGGCCTCGGGCTGCTCAGCTTGACCGCGCTGGCCGGGCTGCTGCTGTTCCTGCTGCCGCTTGGCTGGGTCAGGATCGGCTCGATGAACGGTCTCGGCCTGTTCTCGGTGCTGCCAGTGGCGTCGCTGGCCGGGCTCGCGCTGCTCGTCCTGGCCTTCGCCGGCCTGCTCGGCCTGCGCCGTCCGGTCCCGGTTGCCCTCGGCGTCATGCTCGTCGCGATCATCTTCTGCCTGGACGGCGTGACGGCGATCGTGGAGCCGCTGCCCAGGTTCGCGACCAGCTACCAAGTGTACGGGTTCGTCAACTACATCAGCCGGACCGGCCATGTCGCCCCCGGCGTCACTGCCTACTTCAGCTGGCCGGGTTTCTTCGCGCTGGTCGCCCTCGCGCGGCGGGCGGCCGGCG
>JADGPC010000081.1 GCA_017882645.1 Streptosporangiales bacterium
CTTCCTCCTTGCCGATAGCACCGCCCGGAATGTAGAACAGGTTCTAGTATTCGGGCTGGGCGGCGGCTGGCGCGCGCCCGGCGGCTACGCGGCCTGGAGGCTGGCCTGATGGACCTTGTCGAGCTGGAGAAGATCCGCCGGCTGAAGTACCGCTACCTGCGCTGCGTCGACCTGAAGCTGTGGGACGAGATCGGCGAGGTCTTCACGCACGACGCGACGGCGGACTACGGCACCCCGTCGGCGGGCCGGCCGCTGAACCTGACCAGCCGGGACGAGATCGTCACGTTCCTGCGGGACAGCCTGGGCAAGGACATCGTCACGCTGCACTCCGCGGGCCAGCCCGAGATCGACATCGACGGGGATACGGCCACCGGGACGTGGCGGTTCGAGGACACCGTGATCGCCACCGAGTACAACGTGGTGATCGCCGGAGCCGCGTTCTACGAGGATCGCTACCGGCGCGGCCAGGACGGCACGTGGCGGATCTCGCACATCGGGTACCAGCGGATCTTCGAGACCAGCATGTCGCTGAACGACCTGCCGAGCTGGCGGCTGACCGCCAACCGCTGGACGGCCTGACCCGGTGTCCGCCGACCCGCCCGCCGCCGGTCCGCTGCTCACCCAGTCCTTCGCCGAGGCGGTCGCCGAAGCCGAGAAGATCATCACCAGCGCGCCGCACATCCAGACCGAGCAGGATCTCGCCGAGGGCTACGATTACCTGGCCGGGTCGATCAGGGCCTCGCTCACGATGGCCTGGGCCTACCAGCGGGACTTCCCGTTCTTCGTCGCCTCGACCGGCCCGTACACCAAGCTCGGGCTGGACAACCCGGACACCCTGTACTTCCACTCCTACCTGCGTGACGACGCCGAGTACGTGGTCACCGGCCGCCGCGGCAGCACCGCCGACCTCAGCTTCCAGGTGCTCGGCGGCGACTACTCGCCGGTGCGGGTCCCGGACAGCCTGACCGCGTTCGACGACCGGGCCGTCGAGATCGCCGGAGACGGCACGTTCGAGCTGCGGTTCGGCCCGGCCCGGCCGGACCCGCCGCGCAACTACTTCACCCTGGGCCCGGGCTCGGCGATGCTGATCGTCCGTGAGGTCTACAGCGACTGGGCCAGCGAGCGGCGCGGCATGATCGCCATCCGCCGGGCTGACACCACCGGCGCCGCGCCGCCGCCCCCGCAGGTCAGCGCGCTGGCGAAGCGGTACGGCGTGGCGGGCAAGATCCTCATCTCCCGCCTGAAGACGTTCCTGGCCTTTCCCGAGTGGTTCTACCTGAAGCTGCCGGCCAACACGCTGACCGAGCCGCGGTCCACGCCGGGCGGGCTGACCAGCCAGTTCTCCTCTGTCGGGCATTACGACCTCGGCAGCGACCAGGCGATGATCGTGACCGTGCCGGCGGCGGCCAGGGACGTGGCGCCGTATCAGGGCATCCAGCTCGGCAGCATGTGGTACATCTCGCTCGACTACATCAACCATCAGACCAGCCTCACCGCTGACCAGGCCAGGCACGACCCGGACGGGATGCTCAGGTTCGTGATCAGCGAGCGCGATCCGGGCGTCGCCAACTGGCTCGAGTGCACCGGGCACCGCCGCGGCTACGTCCAGCTGCGCTGGCAGCGGCTGTCCAGGGACCTGCGGCCGGCCGACGGGCCCACCGTCGAGGTGGTCAAGGTTGCCGAGCTTGAGCAGCGGCTCCCGCACTACGAGAGGGCGACGATCAGCCGCGGCCAGTACGCCGAGCGGATCGCTGCCCGCCAGGCCGCCGTCGCACAGCGAATGCTCGGATAAGGGAGCCCACATGCTGCTCAAGGACAAGGTTGTCATCGTCTCGGGAATCGGCCCCGGTCTCGGCCGGTCGATCGCCATCCGCAGTGCCGAGCAGGGCGCCGACGTGGTGCTCGCCGCCCGGACCGAGTCCCGGCTGGCCGACGTGGCCAAGGAGGTGACGGCGCTCGGCCGTCGCGCTCTCGCCGTGCCGACCGACATCGCCGATCCGGCGGCGGCCGAGCACCTGCGGGACGCCACCCTGGCCGAGTTCGGCCGCGCGGATGCCCTGGTGCACAACGCCCTGGCGATGCCGCCGATCAAGGACCTGTCCGTCGTGGACCTGGACGCGATCAGGACCGCGTTCGACGTCAACGTGCTCGGCGCGCTGCGGATGACCCGCCTCTTCACGCCCGCGCTCGCTGAGAGCGGCGGCTCGGTGACGATGATCAACTCGATGGTGGTCCGCTTCTCCCAGCGGACCATGGGCCCGTACAAGGCGACCAAGGCGGCGCTGCTCGCGGTCGCCCAGTCCCTGGCCACCGAGCTCGGCCCGCGGGGGATCAGGGTCAACTCCGTGGCCCCCGGGCACATCTGGGGCGACTCGCTCAAGTGGTACTTCGGCTACCTGGCCAAGAAGCGCGGGGTGGACGCCCAGGACATCTACGACGAGACGGCGGCCAACACGGACCTGCGTAAGCTGCCCGAGCCGGACGAGATCGCCGACGCGGTCGTCTTCCTCTGCTCGCCGATGGCCCGCGCCATCACCGGTCAGTGCCTCGACGTCAACTGCGGTGAGTACCACCATTGACCGGCCCCGCCCGTAACAGCGTCGGCACCGTCGATGACCTGCATGCCTCGGCGACCAGGCTGACCGGGCTCGACGACTTCGGCGCCGATGACTACCGCGACGGTCTGGCCGTCCTGCTCGAGTCCTACGCCAGGGACGAGGACCTGACCCCGCTTGGCAGCAAGATGAGCCGCGTCTTCCTCCGCGGCGCGCTGGTGGCCCGCCTGCTCAGCGAGGCGGCATGGCGCCGGTACCCGGAGCACGCCGCGGTCGGCATCGACCGGCCGGTTTTCGTTACCGGACTCCCCAGGACCGGCACCACGGCGCTGCACCGGCTGCTCACGGCCGACCCCGCGCATCAGGGTCTTGAACTGTGGCTTACCCAGGCGCCGCAGCCGCGGCCGCCGCGCGAGTCGTGGGCCGCCGATCCGGTGTTCGCCCAGATGCAGGTGGCGTACGCGCAGCACCACGTCGAGCACCCGGAGTTCATGGGAGTCCATTACATCGCCCCTGACCAGGTGGAGGAGTGCTGGCAGCTGCTCCGCCAGTCGATGCGGTCGATCTCGTTCGAGTGCCTGGCGCACCTGCCGACGTACTCCGCCTGGCTGGCCGGGCAGGACTGGACCGGCGCGTACCGCCGGCACCGGCGCAACCTGCAGCTGATCGGGCTGCCGGACGCGGGCCAGCGGTGGGTGCTGAAGAACCCCAGCCACCTGTTCGCGCTGGACGAGCTCCTGGCCGTGTACCCGGACGCGCTGGTGATCCAGACGCACCGGGCGCCCCGGGTCGCGATCGCCTCGGCGTGCAGCCTGGCCGCGCACGCGACGGAAGGCTGGTCTGGCCGGTTCGCCGGCGAGGTGATCGGGCGGGACCAGCTTGAGCTGTGGGCGCGCGGTCTGGAGCATTTCACGGCCGTGCGCACCCGGCATGACCAGGCCAGGTTCTGCGACGTCCGGTACGAGGACTTCGTCGCCGATCCGCTCGGGACGGTCGAGTCGGTATACGCCCGGTTCGGGCTGCCGCTGAGCGGGGCGGCGGCCGACGCGATGCGCGCCGTGCAGGCCGAAGGTGCCGTCGCCGGCGGCGGCGCGGCGGGGGAGCGGGCGCAGGGCCTCGCACCGCGGCACCGGTACGCTCTGGCCGACTTCGGGCTGACCGGCGAGCAGGTGGACGAGCGGTTCGGCGGGCTGACCGCGAGCGAGTCGGCCTAGTCGGGACAGCCTGCCGGAGCGGGGCCGGCTCGGTCGGCCCACTCCCGGTCCAGGATGGCGTAGCAAAGCTCGTCGGCCCACTCGCCTTTCTCCCAGACGGCCTCGCGCAGATGGCCCTCGCAGCGCATGCCAAGCCGCTCGAGTACCCGGGCTGATGCGGTGTTCCGCGGGTCGCAGCGCGCCGCGACCCGGTGCTTGCCGCGCGCCCCGAACAGGTAGCGCAGCAGGGTGCGCGTCCCCTCGGTCGCGTAACCGCGGCCCTGGTACTCGGGGCGGACCGTGAAGCCGATCTCGGCCTGGCGCGGGTCCTGCTGGTCCGTCCCTGCCGCGCAGTCGCCGATAAGTTCACCAGTAGAACGAAGGACCATCGCGTACTGAAACCACTCGCCGGCTGTGTCCGGGTGTGTGTCGAGCAGGCGGGCGATCATCTTCTCGCCGTCGGCCAGCGGGTAGGGCGCGTCCCAGCCCTGATAACGAGCGACGTCGGGATCAGAGCGATACGTCACGAAGATGGTCAGGTCGGCGGGCGCGAAGCGGCGCAGCGCGATCCGGTCGGCAGCTAGCTCAGTGAAGTGCTGGTCGGGCATGGCTGTTCCTCGGTTGCTGGCTTACCGGCGGCTGGGTTCCCCGGCTTCCGGCGGGCCGACGTGGGTGCCGAGCCAGCCGGCCAGCGGCTCGGTCGTGACGAGGAACTCGGCCAGGTGATCCTTGGCTGCTGACGTGCTGAGCCAGGGCTCGACTGGCCACTCGATGTACGCGACCAGGCCCTTATGCCTGAGCAGGCCGATCCGAGGATGATCCGCCGGGTAGCCGCGCGGCGCGGACTTCAGGATCTCATGGCCGATCAGCGAGATGCCCTGGCCGGTGAGGGCGGCGGTGATCCGGTCAAGCTCGCCGCCGCTGACGTTGTCGGCGACACCCTGCCGGTACCGGCTCAGCTGGTCGGCGGCCAGGTGGAACATGCCGTTGCCGGCCGCCAGGCCGCCGGCTGAGAGCCGGATGTAGGCCGAGCCGACGGTCGCTCCTATCTCGGTCCGGTACGGCGACTTGTCCGCGCTGAACCTGACGTCACGGTACGGCCGGAAGATCTTTACCGGACCGAACTCCGCGCCCAGCTCGTCGGTGAGCTCGGTCATCGGCCCGAGCACGAGCTCGTCGTAGGTCGCCTTGTGGGCCGTCCAGTAGGACCTGGAGTTGTCCTCCTCCAGGCCGTCGAAGAAGTCGAGGGCCGCCTCCGGCCACCCCTGGAAAGCCATCGCGGGATCCTCCTCCCGGGCCGGCCCGCTCGCCGTTACCGGCCGGGCCAGCCTACCCGCGCGCCATTTTCCGCTCTCGCCCCCAGCCCCGAGCGACAACGCTGAACCCCTGTTGTCGCTATAGCAGCATCAGGGGTTCAGCGTTGTCGCTAGGAGGGGGGTGGGGCGGAGCGGGTGCGGAGGGGGCGGGGCGGGACGGGGTGTGGGTGGATAGGGCGGGCTGCGGCGAGGTCCGGTGGTGGGCTGCGGCGAGGTCCGGTGGCGGACAAAGGTCCGGCCGGCTGGGCGAGCCAGCCGGCCGGCCCCCCGGGGGGCCCGCCCGCGCCCGTGCGTGGCTGCCCCGGGCCGTGGGCCGCCGGATCAGGTGCCGACGATGACCTTCGGCAGCTTCGGCGGCGTGCCTGACTTCTTGATCATGTGATGGCCGTTCCACGCGTACACGTAGGTGTCGGTGCCGGCGTTGCCGTTCTCGGCGCACGACGTGCTGGCCGACGCACTGACCCCGTACACGATCGCGATCTGGGCTGTCCCGTGCGCGTGCAGCCCCTCGACGCCGCCGACGCTGCGCGGCTGCAGGGCCTTCGTATTGGCCAGGAAGGTCTCCTTGGAGAAGAAGAACGCCCGGCCGCGATAGCAGTCATCACCGGTCTGCTGCGTGAGATCGATGGCGATGAGCGACCCGCCTTGGCCGTTCGACGTGGTGGCGACCTTGAACGGGCAGTGCTGCGGGCTGAGATGCAGCGCCGCGCAGTTGTGGTACCTCGCGGCGATGAAGGCCTTGTCGTGCGCGATCTCGGCCTTCAGCGTCTGCGGTGCGGCGCCGGACACGCCGCCGGCTGCCTGCGCCGACGCACAGCCGGCCGCGAGGACGAGGCCTGCCAGGCCAAGAATCGCCGCGCCAGTGCGCCGCATGTTCCTGCGGCTGCTCAGGCGCGGCCGCCGCCATTCTTCGATCATGAGCTGTGCCCTCCCTAGGGTGAACCGACGTGCCTTTGGCAACTAAGACGGCGCAGCCGGCCGAGCGGTTGCCGGGGAAAGCGCGGCGGTCAGCAGCACGGCCGAGACCAGGCCGGCGCCGGCGAACAGCGCGATGATCAGCACGAGGCCATGCCGGAAGGTCGTGACCGGATCGCCGGGCACGACGTGAGACAGGATGGCGACCAGCCCCGCGACGCCCAGCACCGTGCCGATCTGGCGGGCCATGTTGAGAACCCCGCTGCCGGTGCCGAACCTGGCCGGCGGAACCGAGGCACTGCCCGCGCCGAGCAGCGCCGGGATCGACAAGCCGACTCCCGCTCCGCCCAGCAGCTGGGAGGGCAGCAGATGCGTGAGGTAGGCCGGGGTCGCCTGGATCCTGGTGTACCAGAGCAGCTGCGCGGCCGCGCTGACGAAGCAGCCGAGAACGGCGACCCGGCCCGGGCCGCCGACGCGGGCCGCTAGCGGCGCGACGATCCTGGCGAAGGGCAGCACCATCAGCGGCCCGGGAGCGATGGCCAGACCGGCCTGGACCGCGGAGTAATTCCAGACTCCGGTGAGGAACTCGACGAAGTTCAGCACGAAGGCGCCGAAGGCCGCGTAGTAGAAGATCGAGGCGGCGAACGCGCCGCTGAACGTCCGCGACCGCAGCAGCCCGAGCTCGATGACAGGGGAGTGATGCGCACGCGAGCGGACGACCATCGCCGAGCCGCTGGCGAGCGCCGCTGCCATGGTGCCGAGGAAGCTCGCCGAGCCCCAGCCCCAGACCGGAGCCTTGACCAGCGCCAGCGCGATCAGGCCGACGCACGCGGCGAGCAGGGCCGCGCCGGCGAGATCCGGCCTTCTTCCTGAGTCCTCGTCGCGGCTTTCAGGCACTACCCTGACGGCCATGAAGATCGCGGCCAGGCCGATCGGGATGTTGATCCAGAACACCCAGCGCCAGCTGAGCTGGACCAGGCCACCGCCGATCACCGGGCCAAGCGCAGCGCCCATGGCGCCGAACGCGGCCCAGGTCCCGATGGCGGCCGTCCGCCCCGCGGCGGGAACCGCGGCCAGCAGGAGAGACAGCGAGGCCGGCACCATGAGGCCGGCGCCGGCGGCCTGGATGACCCGGGCGCCGATCAGTTCGGGAACCCCCGGGGCCAGGCCGCACAGCACCGAGCCGAAGCTGAAGGCGGCCAGGCCCGCCACGAACACCCGGCGCCGGCCGATGCGATCAGCCCATCGCCCGGCCGGCACCAGGACGGAGGCGAACACGATCGTGTAGCCGTTGAGGACCCAGGACAGGGAGCTCAGCGTCGTGCCGGCGTACTCCCGGCCGATGTAGGGGAACGCCAGGTTGACGATGAACAGGTCAAGGCTCGACATGAACACGGCGAGCGCCAGCACCCCGACGATCGCGCTGACCTTGCGCCCGGCGGGGCCGCTGGCCGGCTGACCCCGGCGGCCGGCCGGGCCCGCTCCGGCTGGTTCGGCTCCGGCGGGTTCCGCTCCGGCCGGTCGCGCTGCGCCCGGCGGGCGGGCGAGCCTGACTGGCTCTCTCGAGGCGGCGGAGGTGAGGCGCGAGCTGTCCATGGGCCACGCACTTCCTGTGTTAGTCCGGAATCTGGACTCACTGTAACCGCCACTTTGCTCGTCCGTCCAGTTTTCGGACTTACCTGGTATGCTGGCCGACATGGTTTCCGTCTCCGCGCGGCCACGGGAGTGCTCCATCGCCCGCACGCTTGAGATCGTCGGCGAGAAGTGGGCTCTGCTTGCCGTTCGGGAGGTCTTCCTGGGAAACGGCCGTTTCGACGAGATGGTCCGACGCACAGGAGCGCCTCGCGACACGATGGCAACTCGACTGCGCGCGCTGGTCGGCACGGGCATCCTGGAGCGGCGCCAGTACTCGGAGCACCCGGCCAGGTTCGAGTACCACCTGACCGAGGCCGGGCGCGACCTGTATCCGGTGATCCTCACGCTGATGCACTGGGGAGACAAGCACCTGGCCGGGCCCGGGGGTGTGCCGCTGGTGCTCGAGCACCGCTGCGGCCACCGGCTTAGCGCCGAGCTGGTGTGCCAGGCCTGCGGGGAGCCGGTCGTCGCGGAGCAGACCCGGCCGGTCAGAACCCGATGATCGTGCCGCCCTCGTCCACGAACCCGCCGTCCTGTGACAGGGAGGCCACGTGGTTGTCCTTCATGATCAGCAGCGTGTCGCTGCCGGGCTGCCAGTCATAGCTGACGACGGCACCATGGGCCACGTTGCCGATGAGGAGCGTGTTGTACACCGGGCCGTCAGCCCGGTCGCCGCTTCCCCTGGTCACGAGGAACTCCCCGGGCGCGGAGAAGGTGTTGTCCAGGTAGGTGTTGGTGGTCGCGCCGCTGCCGCCCAGCTCGGTGAAGTCCGAGTCGTTCCAGCCCGTGCTGTGCTCGATCAGGTTGTACGAGCCGTGGTAGATCTCTACGCCCGAGCCGTCCCGGCCGTAGTCCGGGCTGCAGGTGCTCTGGTTCGCGAACGTGTCCTTATTGACCGTGTTGTGGTTGCCCCAGATCAGGATGCCGAACGCGCCGGCGCCGAGGTTCGACGGGTTGAGCGAGTTGACACCGTCGAAGATGCTGTGGCTGATCGTGGCATAGGCTCCACCGGGCTCGACGTAAACGCCCGCGTACAGATTGCCGTAGGCCTTCACGGAGTCGACGGTGTCATGCAGGCCGCCGATGTCGACGCCGACTTCGTACCCGGCGGTGCTGGCCGAGCCGCATCCGGGTACCTGCTGGTATCCGTGCCCGGTCAGCCGGATGTGCGAGATGAAGTCGGCGTTGCCCGACACCGTCAGGTCATTGCCGGCCGAACTCCGGCTGAAGACGGGATACCGGCCGGTGCCGTACGCGTCGATGATCACGTTGTCGGCGGCCACGGTCAGCGTGCCCGTATAGGTGGCGCCGCGCTTGAACAGGTAGGTGACGCCCGAGGCGGGGTGCACCGAGTTAAGCGAGGTTCCCGGTGCGATATACGTCACCGACTGCGACTGCGACTTCGACTGCGACGTCGCCGGCTGGCCGGTTCCGGCCGCCTGGCCCTGACCGGAGCCGCCGGCGGAGCGCCGGGCGCCCGAGCCGGTTGAGTGCGCTGCCTTGAGCCGGGCCAGCGCCCGGGGAGACAGCGCGACGCTGCCCGCCGCCGGGAGCGAGCGCGGCGCCGTGCTGCCCGCCAGGCCGGTGGCATGCGGGACCCTGGCGGGCCGCGCCGTCACGATCGGCTCCGCGACGACCGCGACCGCGGCCGCGGCGACGACCAGCACCGAGCACGCAACTGCCGCGCGGATCCTGTTCCGCGCGGACTTGGAGTGGCGAGGGCGGGCTGAACCTGACAAGGCGCCTCCGGGTGGGGCGCGTGGACCTATCTCGCTGTCTCGGGCGCGCCCGCTATTTCAGGGTGTCTTCACTGTTTTAGCTATGAATCTAGCGGTATCTGGCCGCCGGTTCCGGACACGTTACATCACTATCGCGAGCTTTGCGGCTAGTGCGGGAATCTATCCGCCGTGACCTGAGACTGCCCGGCGAGAACGCCGCCGGGTCGACATGGACTCGCTACATCAGCGTACGGTCCGTCGCGCCCTGGCCGGGATCGGCGGCTCCGCCGACCGTTCCGTGTCAGGATATGAGAGGACTCGGGGGAGAAGGCGAGAGGTGCGTCGCGCGTGACCGAGCAGTGGGCGGGTGAGGGGATCGCATCCGCTGTGGAGACGGCATCCGCTGTGGAGACCGCATCCGCCGCGGAGATCGCGGCCGCTGAGGCCGTGCAGCTGGCGGGGATCGACACCTCCGTCGCGCATCCGGCCCGCGTCTACGACTACTGGCTGGGCGGCAAGGACAACTTCGCCGCCGACCGGGAAGCCGCCGAGCGGGTGCTCGCGGCCACTCCTGGCCTGCGGTTCCGGGTCCAGGCGAACCGGGCATTCCTGGCCAGGGCGGTCCGGTACCTGGTCGGCCAGGCCGGAATCCGGCAGTTCCTCGACATCGGCACCGGCATCCCCGCGGCGAACAACACCCACGAGGTCGCCCAGGCGGTGGCGCCCGATTCCCGCATCGTCTATGTCGACAACGACCCCATCGTGCTCGTTCATGCCAGGGCGCTGCTGGCCAGCAGCCCGGAGGGATCCACCCAGTTCGTGCAGGGCGACCTGCGGGATGCGGGCGCCATCCTGCGAGCGGCCGGGAGCACGCTGGATCTCGGTCAGCCGGTCGCGCTGATGCTGCTCGGCATCCTGCACCTGATCCAGGACTCCGAGCATCCGCACCAGATCGTCGCCGACCTGATGGCGAGCCTGCCAGCCGGCAGCTATCTCGTCCTGTCCCATCCCGCCATCGACATCCACGCCGCCCAGGCGGAGGCCCAGAAGCGCTACAACGAGCGGGTGTCGACACCGCAGACACTGCGGACCAGAGACGAGGTGGCCAGGTTCTTCGACGGGCTCGAGCTGGTGCCGCCCGGCGTCGTCTACGTCCACGCGTGGCGGCCCGGCCCATCCGATCTCGCCTCGGCGGATACGGTGTCCGCGCACGGCGGAGTCGCCCGCAAGCCCTGGCCCGTCGGACCGTCGCGCGGTCAGGCGTCGTCGGGGCGCTGCTCGGCGCGCGCCGCTGCCCGGGTCGCGGCCCTGGCCGCCCGGCGGGCCGCGAGTTCGGCGGCCTCGCGCCGCTCCAGCCTGGGCAGGTAGGCGAGCACGTAGGCCGTGACGAGCCCGGCGACCACGCCGAGGAACACCAGTGGCACGAGGCTGGTGTGCTTGCCGACGGTAACCGCGCTGACCAGCCCGAGCAGGGCGAAGACGACCGCGGCGGCCAGCGCGGATACCCGGCCGCCGGCCAACCGGAACGGCCGCTCGGCGTCAGCCTGGCGCTGCCGCAGCCGCCAGACCACGAACCCCGCTGCCGCGTAGATCATCATCTCCAGGGCGGCGCAGACCGAGACGACCATCACCCAGGTGCCGGTTACCGCGACGATCAGCGATGCTGCCAGCGAGGCCAGGCCAAGGATCCACACCGGCACAACC
>JADGPC010000082.1 GCA_017882645.1 Streptosporangiales bacterium
AGCCGGATCGCAGTCTTGTTCATGCAAGGGTCCTCTCATGCTTCCCGGGCGCAGGACTGATGCCCTGCCGGACTGCCCAGTTGTTGTGGCGCACAACATATGCACCCGGCTGGCGCGCCGTAAGGGGGAAGTGACCTGTTCTTTACGTTCGGAATGGATCTGTTACATACGCGTGACCGGGCGGCCCTGTGGTCACGTTCCCCGTGGCGAAAGGCCCGTCCAGGGCGAGCACAACGGCGGTCACGACCGCCGCCAGGACGGCGGCCCCGATCAGATGGAGCTCGACCAGCGCGATCGGCAGATGGGTGAAGTACTGCGCAAACCCGACGGCGGCCTGCAACGCCAATGCCCCGATGAGCAGCCGAGTGGCTTGGCGCACGAGCGCGCTTGAGCCGAGTGCGGTCACCGCGACGGCCAGCGCGACGGCCAGTCCGACGAGGAGCATGACGAGGTCCGCGTGAAGCTGGGCCACCGCGCCTGGCCGCAGATGGAGACGGGCCGCTTTCGCGTCGCCTGCGTGCGGCCCGCTGCCCGTGACGACCGTGCCGACGCAAAAGACGGCATAGGTGACCACCCAGGTCCCGACGCCGAGGCGACGGATGACCTGCGGCAAGGGCGGCGGCTCAGCGGGCGCGGCCCGCTCGGCTGACCCGGCTGGGCTGGCCGGCTCGGAAGGCTCGGCCAGCTCGCGGGCGCGCCACCAGAGCACGGTGGCTGCCGCGATGAGCAGCATCGACAGCAGGAAATGCCCGCAAACGACCCACGGATTGAGATTCGTCAGTGTGAGGATGCCGCCGACCACAGCCTGGACGGGGCCGCCGAGGAGAGTGACCCACGCCCAGCGCCGAAGGCTGCTTCCAGTCGGCGTTCTGCGTCGGGCGGCAACGAACACCGCGACCGCGGCGCCAAAAACGACGACGAACAGCGTCCGGTTGCCGAATTCGACGGCTTTGTGCCACGACACCTGGTGCGTCGGAACGAGCGACCCGTCGCCGCACTCCGGCCAGGTCGGGCAGCCCAGCCCGGAGTTCGTCAGCCGGACGAGGCCACCAGTGGCCACTATTCCGATGTTGGCCAGCAGGGAGGTGAACGCCAGCCGGCGCAGCAGCTCGTTCGAGGGCCGCCAGCGTGCCGGCCGCCGGCTTGACGCGAGCCGGCTTGACGCCAGCCAGCCGGCGGCGGCCCGCCGCGGCGTCCGCCCGTCGGCTTCAGCCGGCGCCTCTGGAGCGGCTTGGGACGGCGAATCGGGTGAGCTGGGAGTGGCCTCGGAGGCCGCGTGCGGCGCCATCGCCCCACGATCGTAGGGCTCCTCCTTGGTGATCATGCCGATGGTAGGGCTCGTTCCTTGGTGATCATGCACAAAGGCGGCACTTTGCGGCGCTCAGGTGCCACTTCTGTGCATGATCACCGGGGAATGACCGGGGACTGACCGGGAAGTGGGAGCCCCGCCGTGCGCTCGGCCCGGTAAATAGGTAACATTGTCGTTGTGAAAACCTCGACGGCTCCAGCGGCCGTGGTCGACGCCGTCCATGCGGCTGTACCTGACGCCGTCCGCGAGGCTGGCTGTGACGTGCATCCAGGCCCCGAGGACGCCCGCACCCGCGACCGGGTCGCGAGGGCCTTGCATGAGCAGGGTCCGCAGAGCGCGGGCGCGCTGAGCGCCGGCTTCGGGCTCACCCCCGCCGCGGTCCGCCGCCATCTCGACGCGCTCATCGCAGCCGGCTGGGTGGCCCAGGTGCCGGTGCGCAAGGTCCGGGGTCAACTGCGCGGCCGCGGCCGGCCGGCGAAGCTCTTTGCCCTGACCGACGATGGGCGGTCGTCCTTCCCGCACGCCTACGACGCTCTTGCCGTGGCGGCGTTGACCTACCTGAAGGAGACCGGTGGCGACGAGGCCGTCACCGCGTTCGCCCGCAGCCGGCTGGTCGGACTTGAGGCCAGGTACGTGGCCGTGCTGGCCGACGCGCCGGCTGATCGGCGTCCGGAGGAATTGGCCGCGGCGCTCACCGCCGATGGCTACGCGGCGTCCGCTCAGAACGCCGGCAGCGGCATGCAGATCTGCCAGCATCACTGTCCGGTCGCGCACGTCGCCGCCGATTTCCCCCAGCTGTGCGAGGCCGAGACCGAGGTGTTCGGCCGACTGCTCGGCACCCATGTGCAGCGGCTCGCCACCATCGCTCACGGCGACGGCATCTGCACGACCCACATCCCGAACGCTCATGGCCAGGATCTTGCGCATTCGTCCGTCGTTCCTCAAACGTCCGGGAAGGTCAACGCATGACGACACTCGAGCACCCAGAGCTCGACCAGCTCGGACGCTACAAGTTCGGCTGGTCGGATTCCGATGTCGCCGGCGCCACTGCGAGGCGTGGCCTGAACGAGGACGTCGTGCGCGACATCTCGGCGAAGAAGAGCGAGCCAGCCTGGATGCTCGAGCAGCGGCTCAAGGGGCTGCGCATCTTCGAGAAGAAGCCGATGCCGCTGTGGGGCGCCGATCTGTCGGGCATCGACTTCGACAACATCAAGTACTTCGTGCGGTCGACCGAGAAGCAGGCCGACAGCTGGGACGACCTGCCCGCCGACATCCGCAACACCTACGACAAGCTGGGCATCCCCGAAGCCGAGAAGCAGCGGCTCATCTCGGGCGTCGCAGCGCAATACGAGTCCGAGGTCGTTTACCACAAGATTCGTGAAGACCTTGAGGCCCAGGGCGTGCTCTTCCTCGACACCGACACCGGCTTGCGCGAGCACGAGGACGTGTTCCGCGAGTACTTCGGGTCGGTGATCCCCGCTGGCGACAATAAGTTCTCTGCGCTCAACACCGCGGTGTGGTCGGGCGGATCGTTCATCTACGTGCCGCCGGGCATTCACGTCG
>JADGPC010000483.1 GCA_017882645.1 Streptosporangiales bacterium
CTTCGGTTACCGCGGCCGACCGGTTCCCCTTGGCCAGCATCACCAGCGATCCGCCAGCCGCCTGGAACTGGTCGACGTAGCTGTCCATCCGCCCGGCCGTCGTCGGGCCGAACGACCCGGACGCGTAGCCCTGCGGCGTCTTGGCCGGCCCCGCGTAGTAGACCGCGTGATCGCGCAGGTAGCCGGGCATCGGCTCGCCCTCGGCTAGCCGCTCGGCGATCTTGGCGTGCGCGATGTCCCGCGCGACGACGAGCGGCCCGGTGAGCGACAGCCTGGTCCTGATCGGGTACCTCGACAGCTCGGCCCGGATCTCGCTCATCGGCCGCGACAGGTCGATCCTGACCGCGTCGTCGTCGAGCTCGTCATCTTCGGTGTCGGGCAGGTACTGCGCGGGGTCGGTCTCCAGCTGTTCCAGGAAGATGCCGTCTCGGGTGATCTTGCCGAGCGCCTGCCGGTCGGCCGAGCATGACACCGCGATGGCCACCGGGCAGGAGGCACCGTGCCGGGGCAGCCTGATCACGCGGACGTCGTGGCAGAAGTACTTGCCGCCGAACTGCGCGCCGATGCCGCTGCGCCTGGTGATCTCCAGAACCGCCTGCTCGAGCTCGACGTCGCGGAATCCGTACCCGCCCGCCGAGCCGGAGGCCGGCAGCGAGTCGAGGTACTTGGCCGAGGCGTACTTGGCGGTCTTCAGCGCGTACTCCGCGCTGGTGCCGCCGACCACGATGGCCAGATGATACGGCGGGCAGGCGGCCGTTCCGATTGCCCGGAGTTTCTCCTCCAGGAAGGCTGCCATGCGCTGCGGGTTCAGCACCGCCTTGGTCTCCTGGTAGAGGTAGGACTTGTTCGCCGAGCCGCCGCCCTTGGCCATGAACAGGAACTTGTACTCGGCGCCGTCGGTCGCGTACAGCTCGATCTGGGCCGGCAGGTTGCTGCCCGTATTGCGCTCCTCCCACATCGTCAGCGGCGCCAGCTGGGAGTACCGCAGGTTCAGCTTGGTATACGCGTCGTAGACGCCGCGCGCGATGTGCTCCTCGTCGTGGCCGCTGGTCAGCACCTGCTGGCCCCGCTTGCCCATCACGATCGCGGTGCCGGTGTCCTGGCACATCGGCAGCACTCCGCCCGCGGCTATGCAGGCATTCCTGAGCAGGTCGCTGGCCACGAAGCGATCGTTCGGGGAGGCCTGCGGGTCGTCCAGGATCGACCGCAGCTGCCGCAGGTGAGCGGGACGCAGCAGGTGCGCGATGTCGTGCATGGCTTCCGCCGTGAGCAGGGTCAGTGCCTGCGGCTCAACCTCGAGGAATTCGCGCTTCAACGCACTGCGCGTGGCCACTCCCGCCTCGCTCACCAGGCGGTATTCCGTGGTGTCCGGACCGAGCGGCAGCAGGTCGGTGTAGCTGAAATCGGGCATCAGATGGCACATCCTCGTGCGGGACCAGGGCTGATCTCATCGTAGTTCGCGAGGCGGGCGCCGGAGGCCGGCGGACCAGGGGCGGCCGCCGGGCTTGGAGGCCGGGTGAGTGCGCCGGCGCGAGCGGGGTAGATGGCTTGCATCGGAGCTGGATCGCGGCCCCCCGACCGTGAAGGATAATGGCCGATGACTGACATTGTTGACGGCAGCAACGCCAACGGCGTCGACCTGAACGAGGCCGCGCGCCAGTTGCAGCAGGCCGCCCATGACGTGCGCGTCGCGTTCGACTGCATCGCCCTGGACGAGCTCGACCGTGCGCACACGCATGCGATCACGGCGCGCGCGGCGGTGGACGCGGCGGAGAACGCGCTCCGGGTGGCCCTGGGCGGCGAGGCGAGCGTCGCCGGCCGGTAGGCGTCGGCCGTACCCCGCCCGGTTCCTAGTCCGCCTGGGCAGCTAGATTAGTGCGTGACTCACACATCTATTGGACCAGGCTGGCCGGGTCAGGTCGGCTGGTACCTGAGGAGGCGGCATGACAGCGCACGCGACAGGCACGTTCACGGTTGCTGGCTGGGACGAGAACACCTACGAGGAGCTGGACGGCGGCGGCAAGCTGACCAAGGCACACGTGACGTTCGGCTTCGACGGCGACCTGAAGGGGGAGGGCGGCTGGGAGGCGGTGATGTGCTACGGGCAGGACGGCACGGCGTCCTTCACCGGCTTCCAGCAGACGGCCGGGGAGCTCGCCGGCCGGTCGGGCAGCTTCGTCGTCCGCGCCGACGGCAGCTTCGAGAACGGGCAGGCACGGACGCTCTGGCAGGTAGTCGAGGGCTCGGCAACGGGTGATCTGCGCGGCCTGCGCGGCACCGGGGAGGCGGTCACCACCGGCGGATCGGGCGGTACGTTCACCCTCGACTACGAGCTTGGCTGATCCCGCCGTCGCCGGGGGCGCGGGCACTCCGGCCGGCCTGGACCGGGATGTCGCTCTGGACGAGACGATCGCTCTTGACCGCGCGGCCAACGTCTTCGGGGCGCTGTCGCTGGTCGTCGCGGACCAGGCCGCCGATGCGACGGCCGCGGCGGCGGGCCGGTCAGAATCGGCCGCGGCGGCGCTCTCCGCGCTGCTGCACTTTCTCGACGGCCCGTCGGTGGACCGGCTCCGCCAGGTCCTCGGCCTCACGTCGTCGGGCACGGTTCGGCTGCTCGACCGGCTGGCGGAATCCGGCTACGTCCGCCGGGATCCCGGCGCCGACGGCCGCAGCACCTCGGTCGTGCTGACCGAGTCGGGCACGCGGGCGGCCGCGCGGGTGTCGCTGGCCCGGGCCGCGGTGCTCGAGCGGTCGCTCGCCGTCCTGTCCGAGGCCGAACGCGAGACATTCGGGTTTCTGGCCGGGAAGGTGCTCGTCGGCATGATGCGCGGACCCGGCGCGACCCGCTGGATCTGCCGGCTATGCGACATCGGCGTCTGCCGCGGCGCCGAGGGCGGCTGCCCGGTGGGGAACGCCGCCAGGGAGCGCTACTCCGGCTGACCGGCTTCGAAACCGGCCAGCGGCATGGCGGTCCGGTATCGTCAGGATGTGAGCTCGCGGCCAGGACCCCATGAGCTGCGCGCGTCGGACGCGGACCGCGAGCTGGTGGTCACGCTGCTCAGCGAAGCCGCGGGCGACGGCAGGCTGACCCTGTCCGAGCACGCCGAGCGCTCGGAGCGAGCACTGGCGGCCAGGACACTCGGCGAGCTGACCCGGCTGACGGCTGACCTGACGTTGCCGTCCGGGCAGCCGATCAAGCTGTACCCGCGGCGCTCGGTGCTGGCCGCCTTTGCCAGGGAGCGCCGCGACGGCCGCTGGGTGGTGCCCGAGGTGCTGTCGGTCACCGCCTTGTTCGGCAACGTCGTGCTCGACCTGCGCGATGCGGTGCTGCAGAGCCAGCGGGTGACGATCTACGCCACTGCCGTCGCCGGCCAGGTCAGGCTCATCGTGCCCGCGGGCGTCGCGGTGGAGATGGCCGGAAGGTCGTTCATGGGGACCAGGAGCGTGCGCGGCCGGACCATGGCCGCCGGAGCGGCGGCGCCCGGCGGCGCGGTGATCGAGGTCCGCACGCTAACGCTCGGCGGCGCGGTGAAGGCAGTCACGGTCCGCAGGTCGCGGTGGCGTTCCGGGCTGCGCCGGTCGTTACGGGCCCGCGCAGGCGGCCAGTAGGGATCCCTCAGTAAGGCACGACCGAGTACCGGGACACCTTCCACAGCGCGTGCTCGCTGTGAATGTTGCGGATCGTTCCCGACCTGGCCCGCATGACCAGCGAGTGAGTCGTCGCGCCGCCTGACTTGTAGCGCACGCCCTGGATCAGCTCGCCGTCGGTGATCCCGGTGGCGGCGAAGAACGCGTCGTCGGACGAGACCAGGTCCTCGGTGGTAAGCACCCGGTCGAGGTCATGCCCGGCGTCGATGGCCCGGTCCCGCTCCTCCTCGTCACGTGGCGCCAGCTTGCCGAGGATGACCCCGCCGATGCATTTGATCGCGCAGGCGGCGATGATGCCTTCCGGCGTGCCGCCGGTACCGAGCAGCAGGTCGACGCCGGTCCCGTCCCTGGCCGCCAGGATGGCCCCGGCCACGTCGCCGTCGGTGATCAGCTTGATCCGGGCGCCCGCCTCGCGCACCTGCGCGATCAGCTCGGCGTGCCGGGGCCGGTCCAGGATGACCACGGTCACGTCGTGCGGAGCGCACCGCTTCGCCCTGGCCACCGCCGCGATATTGGCGGCCGGGGGCGCGTCGATGTCAACGACCTCCGCGGCCTCCGGGCCAGCGACCAGCTTGGACATGTAGAAGACCGCGGTCGGGTCATACATCGACCCCCGGGCGCTGACGGCGATGACCGCGACGGCGTTCGGCATGCCGTTCGCCGTCAGCCTGGTGCCGTCGATCGGGTCGACCGCGACGTCGCAGTCCGGGCCCGTGCCGTCACCGACCTGCTCCCCGTTGAACAGCATCGGAGCGCGGTCCTTCTCGCCCTCGCCGATCACGACCACGCCGTTCATCGACACCGTGCTGATCAGCTGCCGCATCGCGCTCACGGCCGCGCCGTCGGCGCCGTTCTTGTCGCCCCGGCC
>JADGPC010000484.1 GCA_017882645.1 Streptosporangiales bacterium
CAGGCGGTTCCTGAGCTCCAGTCGCCTGGCCATCGGCTGCCCCCTTCAGGCCGCGGCGATGCGGGCACGCCGCTGCCAGGCCCCCCGGCCAGGTCCCCCGACCTGCGCCGCTCCATCGTTGTGCCCTCTGGATCGGGCGCCACACTGGCTGGTCAGGTGCCGGTGACGGGCCGGCGGCCGCCGTAGATGACGTAGTCGAGTTCCTTCCAGAACACGTCGACGGCCTCGAAGCCGGCGGCGCGCAGGAATCCGATCTGGCGATCCAGCGGGATGATGTAGCGGACGTGGTTCTCGTAGCGCCGCTGTTCTTCGGGAGTGCGGTGGGCCCGCTTGTGCGCGCTCGCCGGATCGCGCCGGTCGTTGGCCCGCTGCCAGACCGCCTCGACGGCCGGGTCGTCGGCCGCAACCGCGTCATAATTCAGGTACCAGCCACCCGGCGCGAGCCGCGATCTGATCTCGGCGAACAGCTGCTGCTTGCGCTCGTCGGGGAGGTGATGCACCGACAGCGAGCTGATCGTGGCGGCCAGTCTCGCGGGCATTTCAGCCGGCCACTCGCTGTGGGCTAGGTCGAATTCGACGTAACGGTACCGGCCCTGATAGGGGGCGAGTGCCTTCTTCCCCTCGGCCATCATCTGCGGCGAGTAGTCGGCGAGGATGGCGCTGGCGCCGGGATAGCGGTCCAGGACGGAGCGCGCGGCGGCCCCGGTGCCGGCGCCCAGATCGGCGAACGTGAAGGTCTCACCATCGTCGAACTGCAGCAGGTCGGCCAGCAGGCGACGCTGCTCGGCCCGTCGCCGCTCGCGGTCATCAGCGGTCGACATCCAGCTGGAGATCCCCTCGGCGGATTTCCAGATGTCGGCGTTGGTGTCTGGCGTCTCCGGCATGGTCGCGATGCTATCGGGGGCGCGAGCCGGCGGGGTCGCGCCCGGGCTGGTCCGACGACCGGCGGGCTACCAGCCGGCGGCGCTAAAGTCCCACAGCCTGACCGTCCGGTCGGAGCTCGAGGTGGCCAGCAGTCGCCCGTCTGCGCCGAGGTCAGCTCGTCGACTGGGGCAATAGCCGCGAGGCGCTCAACCAGATCTACGCTCATCTGGCCTGAACAGCGAGATGCAGGTCGCCGGCAGGCCAGCCAGGGACCCGGTCTTTGCGTGCTGCCTGGTCGTGCGCGAACATAGGCAGCGGCTGCCTAGGTGCGCTGCGGCTACTATGCGGCAGTGTGATTCAGCCCAACCGCGACAAGGGAGATCCACTATGAGCCTGGCCATCGGCGACACTGCCCCGGACTTTCACGCCCAGACCAGCGAAGGCCCGATCGACTTCCACGAGTGGATCGGGGACTCGTGGGCGGTGCTGTTCTCTCACCCGAAGGACTTCACTCCGGTGTGCACGACGGAACTTGGCTATATGGCCAAGATCAAGCCGGAATTCGACCGCCGCGGCGTGAAGATCATCGGGCTCTCGGTCGACCCGACCACCGACCACGAGCGGTGGGCGGCTGACATCGAGGAGACGCAGGGCCACGCGCCGAACTACCCCATCATCGGCGACGCCGACTTCAACGTAGCCAAGCTCTACGGGATGCTCCCGGCCAGTACCTCCGGTGACGCGAAGGCCCGCACGCCCGCCGACAACCAGACGGTCAGGAACGTCTTCGTGGTCGGGCCGGACAAGAAGATCAAGCTCATCCTCATCTACCCGATGACCACCGGGCGCAACTTCGACGAGGTGCTCAGGGTGATCGACTCTCTTCAGCTCACCGCCAAGCACCGGGTGTCCACGCCGGTGAACTGGCAGCCGGGCGAGGACGTCATCATCTCCGGCTCAGTCTCCAATGACGAGGCCAAGGAGATCTTCGGCGAGTGGCAGGCGCCCAAGCCCTACATCCGCATCGTCCCGCAGCCGAGCTAATCAGGCGAGCATGACTTCAGCCGGTGAGCGGGCGGCGTCGGTGACGCCCGGATGAACCCGGAGCCTGCGAATCGTCCGGGCTCTCGGCTACTGCATCCGGAGATGGCTGATCAACCCCAACCTCGTGGCAGCCGGCTGGCAACTGGACGGGGTTTGCCAGCCCGGCTCCTGGCCACGAGCCGGCCTGGCGGAAGCTGGCCCTAAGCACTTACCTCACGTTCGGACCGTTCAGGCGCCTTGTTTATAGGTACTTATCGGTTTCGTTCGGCCTCAAATACGTGGTAAGTGCCGGTCGCCCGGCCAGCAGCCAGTCAGCGGCGGGACGGCGCCCCTGTGCTGCCAGCGGCCCATCCGGCCGGTGATCCGGTTCAGGGTCACGGTGATGAGCTTGCGTGTCCTGAGTCGGTCCCTAAGCATTCATTGGCGGGCGCCTGTCCGATTTCGGAAAGCCCTTTCCCAGAGGCTAGGCTGGGCGGAAGCTGGGTCAAGATAGGGCGTCAGGACAGAGCACGGCGCAGGAGAACGACGTGACGGATGCGGGTGCCGCCAGTCGGAGCCGGGCGGGAAAGCGCTCCCGGGGTCCGGCTGCGCGCAGCGACGGAGCCCGTCAAGACGGGGCGCTCAAGGACGGGCCGCTCAACGACGGGGCGCTCAAGGACGGGCCGCGGCGTGACGGGGTGCGCGGTGACGGGATCCGTCAGCGCGGGCCGCGGGAGGACGGTCTGCGAGATGACCGGCCGCGCGAGGATCTGCCTGGCGCCGCGCCCGTGACCCTCCAGGACGTCGCCGACCGGGCCGGCGTGTCGCTCACGACCGCCTCCCGGGTGGTCAGCGACGGGCCGCGGCGCGTCGGCCGGAATCTGGTCAGCCGGGTCAACCAGGCCGTCGCCGAGCTCGGCTATACCGCCAATCTCCAGGCCCGCGCGGTGGCCACGGGCCAGAGCAACATGGTCGGTGTCGTGGTCCACGACATCGCCGACCCCTACTTCTCCTCGATCGCGGCCGGCCTGATCGACGTCGCCCACTCGCGCCGGCTCCTGGTCGGCCTGTCCAGCACGGTCGGCGAGGAGAGCGAGCGGGAGTACGTCGCGCTGATGCGGGCGCAGCGGGCTCGCGCAGTGATCCTGGTCGGCAGCAGGTCCGGTGATCAGGCCGCGCTGGCCGACCTGCGGACGGAGATCGAGGCATTCACCAGCGGCGGCGGCCGGGCCGCCTGCGTCGGGCAGGACCTGCTCGGCATCGACACGATCCTGCCGGAGAACGCCGCCGGAGCGCGGGCCCTGGGCCGGGCGCTCGTCGTGCAGGGTCACCGCAATTTCGCGGTGCTCGCAGGTCCGCGCGGGCTGCTGACCGCCGAGCACCGGCTGGCGGGCTTCCTCGACGGGCTCGCGGAGTGGTCCGTCAGCGTCGACAAGAGCTATGTCATCCACGGGGCCTTCACCCGCGATGGCGGCTACGAGGCGATGAGCACGGTCCTGGCCATGGGCGGCCCACGGCCGGAGTGCGTTTTCGCCGTCAACGACGTGATGGCGGTCGGAGCGCTCGCCCGGCTGCGCGCCGAGGGCATCGGAGTACCTGGCGAAGTGGGCCTGGCGGGATTCGACGACATCTCGACGGTGCGCGACGTCTATCCGCCGCTGACTACCGTGCGGCTTCCGCTGGCCCGGATGGGCGAGATGGCAGCACGCCTGGTCCTGACCGACGCGAGCCCTGGGCGGCCCCGGGTCATCCCTGTTCCGGGTGAGGTCATCCTGCGCGACAGCACGGCCCGCCTGCCGTCGCGCCGCTGACCGCGGGTCGGCCCCCGGCTGCACGGGACGGCTGGCCTGACCGCTAGGTGCCTCTTGCGTGCGCCGGTAGCTGTCCGGTAGTTTGCGCCTAATTGGGAAAGCGCTTGCCAATCGCTGCGGCCGCAAGGGCAGCCGATGCTGGGCGAGTTGCTGGAAAGGCGCCGCCACCGTGGAACCCGTCATTCAGGCTCGGCGGGCCGCCCGGGGTCGGCTCTCCGGCCCGGGCTGGCCCGGGGTCGGTCGACTGGCCGGTCGGCGCGCTCGGGTCGTCCCGCGTAATGAAATCGGTCGGGAAGGCGGATTCCGGGCCTTCTGCGGCGGCGAAGAGATGTTCACGGGCGCTGCTCTTCCCCTCGGCAATGCGGCGCCCGACAATTCAGGCAGCGGTACCCGCGAGTGCGGCTGACGTAAGGAGCGGAAATGAGCGATAGGGCCTCCGTACCGTTCACTGAGACCAAGGCACCCGAGAGCGCGGAACGGCTGCACCGTGGTGCGCTGAGCCTGGTTGACATATCGGCCTCGACGATGGCGAACATCGGCCCGGCCTACAGTTTCTACTTCGGATTCGGGTTCCTGGTGTTCACCGCCGGCGTGGCGGCGCCGCTGACCATCATCGTGGCCGGCATCGCGATCGCGTTCCTGGGCAACACACTCTCCCAGTTCTCCAGGGCCCAGCCGTCCACCGGCGGGTTCATCTCGTTCGTCGGCAAGACGTTCGGCGGCACCAGTGCGGTGACCACGGCCCTGTTGTGCGGCGCCGGGTACATCATCGCGATCTCGTCGGTGTTCGCCGTCTCGGGCGGTTACCTGTCCGACGTGCTGAAGTACTACTTCGGCTGGAACATCCCGTGGATCATCCTGTCCGTGGTGCTGACCGCGGCGGCGACCGTCATGACGATCCGGGGGGTCGGCGTCTCGACCAAGCTGGCCGGCCTGTTCTTCGCGTTCGAGATGATAGTTCTGGTCGTCGTCTCGGTGGCGATCCTGATCAAGAGCGGTGGCCACCTCAGCCTGGTGCCGTTCGAGCCGAGCCACATCACTGGCGGCTTCTCCGGCCTGGCGGCCGGCTTCCCGCTCGCGATCTACCTGTTCATCGGCTGGGAGAACTCGGCCGCGCTGGCCGAGGAGACCGGCAACCCGCGGCGCAACGTTCCGCGCGCGGTTTACATGTCGATCGCCTTGATGTTGGCCGGCTATGTGCTCTTTGCTTTCGCCACGGTGACCGGGTACGGCTATAACGCGAGCAAGCTGACGGCGCAGGCGATCCCGTTCATCCCGGTCGCCCATAACGTCGCGGCGTTCCTCGGGGTCCTCGCCTACGTGGCCGGCTTCACCTCCACCATCGGCGTGCTGATCTCGGCGATTAACTCCCAGGCCCGGCTGATCTTCAACGCGGGCCGGGAAGGCCTGCTGCCGCGCTGGATCGGCCGGGTCCACTCGAGCCGCCGCACCCCGATGAATGCCATCTATGTCTTCGTCGCGATCGCCAGCCTCATCATCATCGTCTGGGCGGTCGGGCACCTGATCGGCGGCCACGCCCAGCAGGGCCAGATGAACGCGCTGAACTTCTTCGTGGAGTCGTCGACCATGGGCACGATCCTGGTGCTGGTGGTCTACTTCCTGGCCAACCTGGCGCTGCCGTTCTACTACCGCAAGTTCCGGCCGTCCGAGTTCAACGTGGTCAAGCACGCTGTGCTGCCCGTACTGGGCATGATCGCGATCGGGGTGCCGGTGTACTACCTGTGCAAGCCGGGCCAGGCGGCGCCGTATGACTGGTTCCCGTACGCGGCCTTGGCGATCGTAGTGATCGCGGTGGCCTACGCCTACATCCTGAACCGGCGTGACCCCGGCCTGGGTGAGCGGGCCGGGTCCATCGTCGCCGACGAGTAACCGGGGGCGGCCGGGCTCCCGCCGCCCGGCATGGGGCGGGAGCCATTCTTCCGATAATCAGGGAGATCTGCGATGACGGATACAGCGCTCGTGTCACCCGATGCTGCCGACGCTCATCCCGGCCATCCGCTCGACCCCGCCAGCGCGGCGGACTACCAGGCCGGCCGCCGGATCCTGGCGGCGGCGGGCCTGCTGGCCGAGTCAGTCAGGTTCGCTTACTACGGGCTGGACGAGCCGGCCAAGGACGAGGTGCTGGCCGCGCCGGGCAGCCAGCCGCCGGATCGCAGGCTGCGGGCTTTCCTGCTCGACGTGCACTCCGGCGAGTCGGCCGACGTCGTGGTCTCGCTGACCAGGGGGCAGGTGGTCAGCCGGCGCGTGCTCGATCCGCGCTCTGACGGTCAGCTGCCTATCATCAACGAGGACTTCGCCGTCTGCGAGGAGGTCGTCCGGGCCGATCCGCAGTGGCGTGCCGCGATGGCCAGGCGAGGGCTGACCGACGTCAGCAAGATCCGGACCTGCCCGCTGACGGCCGGGTCGTTCGGCGCCGCCGATGAGGAAGGGCGGCGGATGGTGCGCGTGCTCGCCTTCGTCCAGGCCGACCCGCACGACTACGCGTGGTCGCATCCGGTCGACGGCGTCGCCGCGTACTTCGACCTGATCGAGCGGCGGGTATTCAGGGTCGTCGACGAGTTCGAGCGGCCGGTCCCGGCCGAGTCGGGCAACTACGACGATCCGGCCGTGCACGGCCCGCTCCGCACCGACCTGCGGCCGATCGAGATCACCCAGCCCGACGGGCCGAGCTTCACCCTCGACGGGACGCGGCTGAGGTGGCAGAACTGGTCGATGCGGATCGGGTTCGACGCGCGCGAGGGGCTGACCCTGCACCAGATCGCCATCGCCGACAACGGCCGCGAGCGGCCGCTGATCTACCGGGCGTCGCTACCGGAGATGGTGGTGCCGTACGGCGATCCCGCGTTCCGGTACTGGCAGGCCTATTTCGACACCGGCGAGTACCTGGTCGGGAAATGGGCGAACTCGCTGGAGCTGGGCTGCGACTGCCTGGGCGAGATCGCGTACCTGGACGCGACCATTACCGATGACTTCGGCGAGCCGAGGGTGATCAGGAACGCGATCTGCATCCACGAGGAGGACTACGGGATCCTGTGGAAGCACACCGACATCTTCAACGGCTCGGCCCAGTCCCGCCGGCAGCGGCGGCTGGTCGTGTCCTTCTTCACCACGGTCGGCAACTACGACTACGGGTTCTACTGGTACTTCTACCTGGACGGCACCATCGAGTGCGAGATCAAGATGACCGGGGCGCTGTTCACCGCGGCCTATCCGGGCGGTGACTACCCCTACTCGTCGGAGGTCGCGCCCGGTCTCGGTGCGCCCGTCCACCAGCATCTGTTCAGCGCCCGGCTCGACATGACCGTGGACGGGCTGGCCAACGCGGTCGACGAGATCGACGTTAGCGGCTGCCCGGTCGGCCCTGACAACCCGTACGGCAACGCGATCAGGCAGCATGTCACCAGGCTCGGCACGGAGTCGCAGGCCGCCAGGCGCGCCGACGCGGCGCGCGGGCGCACCTGGCGAGTGGTCAGCACCGATCAGGTGAACAGGTTCGGCCGGCCGGTCAGCTACACCCTGTACCCGGAGGCCGCGCCGCCGCTGCTCGCCGACCCCTCGTCGCCGGTCAGCGCCAGGGCGGGGTTCGCGACCCGCCACCTGTGGGTGACCAGGTACGACCCGGCGCAGCGGTATCCGGCGGGCGACTTCGTGAACCAGCATCCGGGCGGCGCTGGGCTTCCCGCGTTCATCGCGGGCGACCGGGATATCGACGGCGCCGACATCGTGCTGTGGCACACCTTCGGCCCGACGCACGTGCCCCGGCCAGAGGACTGGCCGGTGATGCCGGTGGCCAGGTGCGGATTCACGCTGAAGCCCACCGGGTTCTTCGGCCGGAACCCGACCCTGGACGTGCCGCCGCCCGCCGGGCACTGCCAGGACGGCCGCTAGCCGC
>JADGPC010000485.1 GCA_017882645.1 Streptosporangiales bacterium
GCAGCCGTACCGCGGTACGGAGTCAAGGCCGGCTCAGCGTGGCCGACTGACTTTCCTGACCCAGAAAACGGCTGAATCTCCCGGCCGGCGCATGGTCCCTGGCCTATGATGTGGTGGTTACGGATAGTTAGAGCGCGAGCCGGGCCAGGCGGCGACGCGATGGCAGACGACGGTGAGCGAGCGTGCGATGACACAGCCCGGTGAAGTCGTCGCGCGTGATCAGCACGCCGGCGACCCGGTCGCGACGGGCAACGGATCCCCGGCCACCTTAAGAGATCGCGCCTGGTCATCATTCCACCCGAGCTCGACCACTGTCGACGCCGGGCTCTTCACCTGGGAGATCCCGTCAGGCCAGGTGATCTGCGACCCGATTACGTACCGGATGCACGGGCTTGCTGAAGACTCCGGCGCCACCCTGGACACGTTCCTGGCCCGGGTGCCCGAGTCCGACCTGCCGCAGCTGCGCGAGGCGATCGACCACATGCTGGCGTCGACCGGCACCTACCAGCTCGAATACCGGGTGCGGAGCGCGGACGGCCAACTGCGGTCGATGGAGACCCGCGGCCGGGTGATCCCCGGACCCGACGGCCAGCCCGCCCGGATGATGGGCGTGGTCGTGGACGTCACCGCCGCGCGTGCCAGGCGCGAGGCCGAGCAGCGCCGACTGCGGGACGTCGCCGAGCGCGCCAAGCGGATGCACGAGTTCACCGCCGCGCTCGCGTCAGCGATCACGGTCAACGCGATCATCGATGCCGCTCAGGCCGGCATCGGCGCTTACGGCGCGGACAGCCTCATCCTGGTGGCGGAGCGCGACGGCCAGCTCGCGGTGGCGGCGTCCTGCGGCCTGGCTCCTGACAGCGTGGACGCGCTCTGCGGCCTGACCTCCGACCGCCCGGCCCCGATCTCGGTGGCGATCCAGTGGGGCGCGCCGGTCTTCATCAGCTCGCCGGAGATCCTGGCCGAGGACTACCCGGACGTGGCCGAGCGGCTGCAGGACACCGCGCCGCGGGCGTGGGTGGCGCTGCCGGTCAGGGATTCGCGCGGTCAGGTCGGCGCCTGCCTGTTCGGATTCCCCGAGCCGCAGGACTTCGCCGCCGAGGAACGAGCCCAGCTCTTCGCTGCCTCCGCCCTGCTGGCCTTGTCGCTCGAGCGCGCGCGCATGCACGAGTTCCAGGGTGCGCTCGCGGCCGCGCTGCAGCGCGGCGTGCTCCCACGCGGCAAGCTCGCCGCCTCCGGCCTCACGATCGCGACCAGGTACAAGGCCGCGACATCCGGGGTCGAGATCGGCGGGGACTTCTACGACGTGGTGCAGCTGTCCGACGGCCGGGTGGCACTCGTCATCGGGGACGTCGAAGGGCACAACCTGATCGCCGCCTCCCTGATGGGAAGGCTGCGGACCACCGTGCACGCCTACGCCAGGGAGGGCCACGGCCCGGCCGAGGTGATGGCCCGCGCCAATCAGTGGCTGGCCGAGCTGAACGCGAACGACCCCGACCTGGCGCTGTTCGCGACCTGCTGCTTCGTGGTGGTCAATCCGGCGACGCGGGAACTGGCCGTCTGCCGGGCCGGCCATCCGCCCGCGCTGCTTGTCCCGCCGGACGGCCAGCCTGAGGTGCTCGAATGCGACGCCGGGCTGCCGCTCGGCGTGGACGCCGCCGCGGAGTACTCGACCACCCAGACGACGGTCGAGTCCGGCTCGCTGCTGGTGCTCACGACCGATGGCCTGATGCTGGCCGACAGCGCGGACGAGCAGCACCTGATCTCGCTGCTCGCGATGCTGAGTCCCGGGGCAGCCGACGATCTCGAGTTGCTCGCCGACGACCTGCTGAGCCTGCCCCGCCGTCAGACCCGCCGCGGCGATGACGTGGCCCTGCTGCTTGCCCGGGTGGATCCCGAGCCGCAGCCCTAGGCGGGAGGACACCCGTGACTGACCTGGCGGGCCGGACGTTCCTCGTGACCGGCGCGAACGCAGGCATCGGCTATGCGACAGCGCAGGACCTGGCGACCCGCGGCGGCCGGGTGCACCTCGCGTGCCGGTCGCCGGAAAAGGGACGGGCCGCGGCCGCCGCGATCGCCGCGGCCAGCGGTAACGACCAGGTCAGGTTCCTGCGCCTGGACCTGGCCGACCTGTCAAGTGTGCGGCAGGCGGCCCGCGAGTTCGCCGCGCTCGGCGAGCCGCTGCACGTGCTGATCAACAACGCCGGGGTCGGCGGGCAGCGCGGCCGCACCTCCGGCGGCTTCGAGCTGCACTTCGGCGTCAACCACCTCGGGCACTTCGCGCTGACCCAGGCGCTGCTGCCGGTGCTGACGGCCGCCGCCCCGGCCCGGATCGTGAACGTTGCCAGCGACGCGCATTATCAGGCCAAGGGCATTGACTTCGATGCATTGCGTCATCGCACGAAGGGCATTACCGGACTGCCGGAGTACGCGGTCTCCAAGCTCTGCAACGTGCTCTTCGCCGCCGAGCTGGCCCGCCGCCTGGCAGGCACGGGCGTGACGGCCTACTCGCTGCATCCTGGCGTGGTCGCATCGCAGATCTGGCGCCGGGTGCCGTGGCCGGCCAGGCAGCTCGTGAC
>JADGPC010000486.1 GCA_017882645.1 Streptosporangiales bacterium
GCCAAGGTCCAGCAGTACCTGCGGAAGAAGATCTGGACGACGAAGGACTTCCGGCAGCCCTGAGGCCGCGGCCGGGCGCGGACTCAGACCGGTGCGCCCGTCCCGCCCGCCCGGCTCGTCCCGTGCGCGGCTGGTGCGCGGCTGGGCGGCTCGGCTACGCGGCGTAGCCCGTGGCCTTCTCCACCGTCATCCGCACGATGACGCGCACCGCGCCCGGCCGGTCCTGGCCGGGATCCTTGCCGTCGTACTTCCAGGACAGCGAGGTGTCGACCCGTCGGCCGATGTCCGGGGTCATGGATACCCGCCCGCGCAGCTCGACGTAGTTCTCCGGGTCGGCGGAGTCGAGGATGGTGACGCTGACCCGCGGGTCGCGCAGCATGTTTCGGTGCTTGACGCGCCCTTCCACGGTGGAGAAGAGCAGGTCGTCCCCGTCCCGGCCGACCCACATCGCGGATGTCTGCGGGCTGCCGTCCGGATTCACCGTAGCCAGGACCGCGTAGTTCTTGCCGTCAAGGAGCCTGAGCGTTTCTGCGCTGAACGAGATAGCCACGCCCGCACGGTAGCAAACGAGCTCAGGGACGGGTGCCGAACGACGGCCGGCCCGTCAGCTCGGGCAGCACCCGGTAGGCGTCGCGCACCCACTCGCACAGCAGCGGCCTGCTGTCCCGAGGATCGATCAGATCCTGCACGCCAAACCGCTCCGCGGTGCGGAACGGCGACGTGAAGGCGGCCAGCGTGCGGCGGATCCGGTCAATCTCGGCGCCCGGGTCGCTCGCGCCCGCCAGCTGCGCCCGGAAAGCCGCCTCGACGCCGCCCTGGACCGGCAGCGATCCCCAGTCGCCCGACGGCCAGGCCCAGCTGCGGCCGACCCGGTGCCGGTTGACCATCCCGGCGCCGGCCACCCCGTAGACGCGGCGCACGATCAGCTCGGCCTGCGGCACCCGGGCCTGGTACACCGCGGCGATGGCCCGGGCGGCGTACCTGATCGTGCCGCGTTCCTCGGCGACCCGGCCGATGGTGATGCCGCCCTGGTCGGTCAGGCTGACGATCGGCAGGTGGAAGGTCTCGCACAGGTCGACCAGGCGGGTGATCGCCTGGGCCCCCTCGAGCGACATGGTGGTGCCGCGATGGGGGTCGGTGGCCAGGACTCCCACCGGGTGGCCGTCGAGCCGGGCGAGAGCGGTGACGGTGGCGCCCCCGTACTCCGCGTAGCTGAACACCGAACCGCGGTCGAAGATCGCGTCGAGGATCGGCGCGATCCGGTACGGCAGCCGGGGACTGCGGGGCACCGCGGCAGCGAGGGACTCATCCCGCCGCCCGGCCGGATCCTCGCAGGCCTGGACCGGTGGAATCTCGTGCACGCTCGAAGGCAGGTAGGACAGGAAAGCGCGGATGATGCCGAAGGCGTCGTCCTCGGAGGCCGCGAACCGCTCGATGGTGCCGTTGCGGCGGTGCACCGCCGATCCGCCGAGTTCCTCCTTGGTCAGATCCTCGCCCGTCCCGCCGAGCACGACCGGCGGCCCAGCCGTGAACAGCTGGCCGATGCCGGTCACCATCACCGCCAGGTGCGACATCACCAGGCGGCCCGCGCCCAGCCCGACCACCGGGCCGAGGCAGGCCGCCACGACGGGCACCAGCGAGAGGTTGCCGACCACGGCGTCCCAGGCCGGGTTGACCGGCACGTAGGTGTAACCGGAGTCCAGGATCGACTTGACGCTGCCGCCGCCGCTCGCCCCGTCAAGCAGCCGGACGACGGGGAGCCGCAGGTCGGCCGCGTACTGCTCGGAGTAGACCTGCTTGGCGTGGATGGCCGCGTCGCCCGAGCCGCCGCGCACGGTGAAGTCGTCGGCGCCGATCATCACCCGGCGTCCGCCGACCGATGCCGTTCCGGCGACGAAGTTGGCAGGCTGGACCGCGACGAGCCGTCCGTCGGCGTCGTAGTCGCCGAATCCGGTCAGGACGCCGATCTCGGCGAAACTGCCGGGATCGGCCAGCCGGTCGATCCGCTCCCGGACGGTCAGCCGCCCTGAGGTGACCTGCCGCCGTACCTTCTCCGGGCCGCCCATGGCGAGCGCGAGCTCGCGCCGCCGCCGAATCTCGGCAATCTCAGGAAACCAGCCCGTAGCCTCGTCGGCCCCGTAGCGAGAACCGACCTCCCCCGCCCGGTCGGCCGCGCCAGCTCCGCTCGCCGCCTCAGCCTTGTCTGCCCCGTTCGCCACGCCGGTCTCCGGCCCGGCACGGTCATCTGACCCGGTCACACGCACCTCCGTCCAGCATTCTTCCTGGCAGCCTACGGGCAAAGCAGGCCTATACCGCGAAAGCCCATGGCCGGTCGTTTCGCGGCGACACTCGCGCCGGTCCGGCCGGCGAGTCCCGGGCGCGCCGGGCCTGCCCTGGCTCCGGCAGGCACTCACGGCCGGTCGATAACCACCACAACGGACATCCTGCTAAGCGTGGCTGATACTTGCGGACGACGATCGAGGCACTCTTAGGCCGAGTGGGCGATCAGGCGCGCCCCTAGCCTGAGCGACGGCACTTTTCATTGCTTTGGTCGCGGCGAACTTCGTGTTATGGCAGCAATCGGGCTGCAAATTGACGCCAAGTGATGAAAAGCGCCCGTGGGCCAGCCGACCGGCCACGGGCAACCGGGCGAATCGGGCGAACCGGTTACGCCGAGGGCCAGCCGCCGCCGCGCGGACCGCCAGCTACGCCGGGGGCAGCCGAGCTCGCCCGACCGGATCTGCGACCTCGGCCCCGGACCCAGGCAGCTCCAGGTCTTTCTCGAACCAATGGTGCGCGTAGGGCTCCTCGTTGAACGCCGGTACCTCGCGATAGCCGGCCGACCGGTACAGGCCGATTGCCTCGGCGAGCGCGCGGTTTGTTTCCAGCCGCACGACGCGCGCTCCGTGCCCGGCGGCGCGGGCTTCCAGGTCGGCCAGCAGGCGACGGCCGAGCCCCAGACCGCGGGCCGCGGCGGCGACCCACATCCGCTTGATGTCGGGCGGCCGGTCGTGCTGGAACCTGAGCGCGCCGATGCCAACCGGCTCGCCGTGCAGCGTTGCCAGCAATAGCAGGCCAGCGGGCGGGCTCAGTTCCTCGTCGTCGGCAGAGATGCTGCGGTCCGGATCAAAGCCGCCGTCGAAACGCCGCGACAGCTCGGCGAAGTAAGCCCGCATGCAGGCACGCGCCGACGGTTCCCGCGGGTCGGCCACTCCGACCTGGATGGCCGATGCCGTCAGGAGCCGCTCGACCTCGGCCATAGCAGTGACCAGCCGCGTGCGCTGCCGGTCGCTGAGCGGTCCGAGCAGCGCGGCGGCCGCGTCGTCGGAAAGCCGGTCGAGCACTTTCCGCTCCGCCATCCCGCGGGCGGTGAGACGGGCCGTCCGCACCCGCCCGTCGGCTCGGCTCCGCTCGACGACGGCGAGCCCGTCGTTCTCCAGCGAGCGCAGCAGCCGGCTGACGTAGCCAGAGTCCAGGTCGAGCCGCGCCCGCAGCAGCCTGATGTCACTACCGTTCTGGCCGATCTCCCACAGCAGGCGCGCCTGCCCCAGCGGCCGGCCGCGGGACAGGAACGTCTCGTTCAGCGCGCCGGCCCGCTCGGTGACCGTTCGGTTGAAGCTGCGGACCTGACTTACCATGCCCTCGTTCATTCTCTGACTATAGTCAGACAATCAGGCATCGCCCGGCCAGAGCCTGCTCGACGGAGGAAACGATGAGCGACGAGCTGCCGATACTGGTCAGTGACGCTGACAACGAGCTCAGCGATCTGCTCGACAAGGAGATCAGCACCTACAACGTGGCCGCGACCGGATATGACGACGGCCGGATGCTGCAGGTATCCGTCCGTGCGGACGACGGCCAGCTGCTGGCCGGCCTGTCCGGGTGGACCTGGGGCGGCTGCGGTTATATCGAGTACCTCTGGGTCAGCGGCAGTCATCGCGGCAGCGGGCTCGGCAGCAGGCTGCTAGCCGCGGCCGAGCAGGAGATCATCCTCCGGGGATGCGATCAGGTGGCCCTGAGCACCCACTCCTTTCAGGCGCCAGGCTTCTACCTCAGGGCCGGCTACACCGAATGCGGCCGTACTCCCGCCTACCCTCGCGGGCATGACGAGATTCACCTGGTGAAAAGACTCGCCTAGGCGGGCGGCGCAGAGCGGACAGCGCAGAGCGGGCACCAGCGGAGCGTGCGGGTGGCAGCAGAGCGAGCAGGCAGCAGCAGTAGCAGAGCGAGCGGCCCGGTCCGGCTGCGGCTACGGCTACGGCAGCAGCATGGCCGCCCAGACGGCCTTTTCCCGCGCCCCGAGGACCATCCAGCCCCACGCGGCGGCGAGCGCGTGCACGACCTGGAGGCCGCGGCCGGACTCGGCGCCCATGTCGGCTTGCGCGAGAACCGGCTGCCTGCTGCTGCCGTCCGTGACCACGCAGATCACCCGGCTGGCATAACGCTGCCAGGCCAGCTCTACCCGGGCCAGGTCGGCGGTCGGGGGCGCGAGGCAAGTCCCGTGCTTAATTGCGTTGGTGACGAGCTCAGAAGCGATGATCATGGCTTCTTGAATCAGGCCGTCAAGCCCCCAGGCATGCAAGGTCTCCGCCGTGAAGTCACGGGCGGCCTTGACCGACTCCGGCCCGGGCCTCAGCACGATCTCGCTGTGCCCGCCGGGCTCCCTGGCGGGCGCTTCAGACCGGTCCGCGCGAGGCCTGCCCTGGCGGGGCATAGCCGACCTGCGCGAGACTCCGGGCGGCCGCAGCTCCTCGCGGCCATACGTCAAGTCCCGTACCTGCGCGGAAGTCACTATGCCGTGTCCTTACGAGTCAGTAACTCAGGCGTGGTCTCGGCCGAGTCCTTTCGGGCTTGCCCGTCCGTTACGATGCCATTAATCGATGTGCAGATGCAAGTGCTATCGCACTCTGAACTCGGCCCATTCGGGGGCGTTCGTCCGCTAACATACCCGTATGGCGTGCAGATGCACGTGCGGTTGCACAAGAAAAACGACCCCTGATCACACCTCCCCAGCCCCTGGAGCGTGCTAGCCAGGGCAGCGGGCGGTGAAGGGAAAGGCAAGTGGATCACGCGTACAACGGAGTGCAGGCGTCGCTGCTGCACTCCGCCAGCTGGCGGAAGAGTAGCTACAGCAACCCGAGCGGTAACTGCGTGGAGTCGGCGGAGCTGACCGACGGGATCGCGGTCCGGAACTCCCGGTTTCCGGACGGCCCGGCGCTGGTTTTCACCAGCGCCGAGTGGGACGCGTTCCTCCGCGGCGTGAAAGACGGAGATTTCGGGTGATCGTACCCCGCAAGCAGACCTGCTGAGACCGGCCAACAACGGCCTACAAGGGAACTTTCATCATTTCACTGTGGTTAAGGTCGCGCTTATGGCGCAATGGCCGTCCTACGTGGGACACTCCTTGGGTTAACATTACTTTTTCGGCTGACCTCGCAGGGGGATGCATGGTCACAGCAGCCGGGTCTCACGGCGGCCCGGTCCCGAGCCTAATCACGCCGCCGGGTGCCGGCGGTCCTACTGTGCTGCGCATTCTTCTCGGAGCGCAGCTACGGCGGCTGCGTGAGGCAAAGCGGATCTCGCTGGAGGAAGCAGGGAACGTCATCCGGGCGTCCCACTCGAAGATCAGCCGGCTCGAGACCGGCCGGGTGGGCTTCAAAGACCGCGATGTCGCCGATCTGCTCACCCTCTACGGCGTTGTCGACGAGAAGGAGCGCGAGGCGATGCGCACGCTCGCCAGCCGCGCCAACTCGCCTGGCTGGTGGCACGACTACTCCGACGTGCTGCCGAACTGGTTCGAGGCCTACATCGGGCTCGAGGAGGCGGCGAGCCAGATCCGCGCCTACGAAGTGCAGTTCGTACCCGGGCTGCTCCAGACCGAGGACTACGCCCGCGCCGTCACCATGCTCGCCTACTCCAACCCGAGGGAGATCAACCGGCGGGTCAACTTGCGGCTGGCCCGCCAGGCGGTGCTCACCAGGGACGACCCGCCGAGCCTGTGGGCGGTGCTCGACGAGGCGGTCCTGCGGCGGCCGATCGGCGGCGCGAACGCGATGCGGACGCAGCTGAAGCATCTCATCGAGATGTCCCAGCGGCCGAATGTCACGATCCAGATCGTGCCGTTCAAGGCAGGCGGTCACGCCGCGGCCGGAGGCCCGTTCAGCGTGCTGCGGTTCGCTGAGTACGACCTTCCCGACATCGTCTACCTGGAGCAGCTGTCCAGCGCGCTGTACCTGGACAAGCAGGACGTCGTCGACAGCTACCTGGCGGTGATGGAGCGGCTGTGCATCGAGGCCGCGACTCCGGCGAGCAGCGTCAAGACGCTCCGCGCGATGCTCCGCGAGGCCTGATCCAGCGGGAACGCGCCTCCGGGCTCGCCCTCAGGATTCCTCGAACACGACCCGGTCAGTTACGGCTCCGGCCAGCCGGGTCAGCTCGCCGATCGTGGCACGGTCGCCGCGGATGGTGACGTCGATGCCCGAGGCGCCGAGCTGGCCAAGTCCGGTGAGCACGCCGCTGCCCTGCACCGTCGCCGCCGCCAGGTCGATCAGGACCCCGGTCTCGGGCGGCAGGCTATCCAACGCGAGCCACAGCTGCGTCACGGCCACGGAGTCCAGCTGACCCTCGATGCGCAGCGCCCCGGCATCAGAGAGCAGCCGGAACTGGGGTACCGGGCTCGCCACCGAGGACAGCGGGTGCAGCGTGGCCAGCTGCCGCAGCCGGCTGACGTCCACTCTCTCCTGGTCGAAGGCGCACAGGGCAGTGACCTGGTTCTCCGCTATGAACCGGTCGGCGACCACCTCCCAGCTCGCCCACGCCCTCAGCCGTTCCTCGTCGCTGACCAGAGGCGTGCAATCCGCGGCCACCCTGATGCCGGTGAACCCGGCGGCCAGGGCACCAGCCAGCACGCCGGCGTACGTCTCCCGCTGCCGGGCCGGATCGACGACACCAGTGCTGCCGTAAACCTCGGCCGTGCTCATGGCCAGCAGTGAGTCAGGATCCAGCAGGTCATCGAGCCTCGAGACGTCCGCGGGGTCGGGGTCCTCGGCCACGTACAGCAGAAACTCGCCAAGAGCAGAACCCTCGGCGAGGAACGGAGCCGCGAGTACCGGGAACTCGCCGGCCCCGCCGATGACGCAGCCCATGTGATCATGCGGCCGCATTCTGAGAAATTCGAAGCGTACCCCGCGATTTCGACCCTGTACCTTTGTCACCAGCTAATCCTGTAAATACCAAAACCCCGAATTTGCGGATTAGCGCAGGTCGCAGGCCAGATGTTCGCTGGCGATGCGCACCACTGCCGCTCTGTTCAGGCTAGTGGATTGTGCTTTGCAACGGAATACCCTGGGTTAATGCCGCACTAGCTCATTGCCGCCAGGCGCCCGTGTATCGCAGTCAGGTTACGCAGCCGCGCTTCATAGGTGGCGCCTGCCCAGAGCATGATCGTCCCGAGCGCCGCGATCGGAATCCAGCCGGGAAGACCATGGACGAGCACCAGGACCGCCGGGATCAGCTCCCGGCCGGCGGCCAGCACCGCGACGACGATCCCGGCCAGCAGCGGCGCCTGCTTCCGCCAGCGCGCTCCGGCCAGGGCGATGCAGGTCGCGGCCAGGCCAAGCAGCAGCGGCCGGATCCAGCCGGGGCCCGGCCAGACCGCTGCTAGGCTGGGCAGCAGCAGCAGCGCGAGGCCAGGGCCGTAGCCGAGCCACGAGGACGCCTGCGGGTGCCGCGCGGCGTGACGCCAGCCGGCCGCGAGCACGATGACCGCCGCCGGCAGGGTGTACGCCTCGGGCACGCCGACTCCCGCCGCCATCAGCCAGCAGCACCAGGCCGCCACCCCGAGCGCCAGCCCGGCCCAGACCACCCGGCGCTGGGAAGCGCGGGCCGACACGCCGACGCAGATCAGCCCGGCAGCCGCCAGGGCGACACTCGCCGTTTCCAGCGTAATCAGGCACTGGCCGACCCCGGCGGCGACCGCCAGCCAGGCCGTGACCTCGATCGCCAGGCTGGCCAGCGGCCAGCCGTCCGGCCGTCCTGCGGCCGTGCGCGCCGGCAGGATGCGGCTGGACCGCCGGTCAAGCCCGGCCGCTGCCAGCTGGGCCGCCGCTGCCACCGCCAGCACAGCCAGGCCCGCCTGCCAGGCGGGGCGGCCGGCCGCGAGGACGAGGCATTCAGCCAGCGCCGCCGCGGCCAGCACGCTCAGGATGCTGGCCGCGACCCGAACGCCCGCCAGTCTCGACCGCCAGGCGCAGACCGGGTACGCGACGGTCAGGCAGCCGAGCACTATCAGCGTCGGCGCCGGCGCGGCCAGCGCCCATGCCAGCGTCAGCGCCGCTCCGACCAGGGCGGCGCCGACCGGCGCCAGGCTCGGCCCGCGCGCCGCCCACGCCGTTAGCGCGAGCGTCAGGATCAGCAGCGCCGCGATCGTCAGCCAGTAACTGAGCGTGCCAGCCAGCAGTCCGGCCGGAGCCGCGACGACCGGCAGCGCGATCGCGACGGCGTCGAGGCTGGCCCGTCCGCTGCCGCGCCAGGCGCCGGTTCCGGTCACCACGGCCCCCAGGCACGCGGCCAGGACGGCGACGGCGAGCGGCAGACCAGGCGCCGCGACTCCGGAGTGCAGCTGATGTCCCTGCCAGGAGTGCGCAATCACGCGGCCGGGCGCCAGCAGAGCCGGAGCCAGCTGGCCCCGCAGCATGACGGTGGCGACCAGCGCCGCGCAGGCCGCCACCGCCAGCGCGAGCACCTGCCGGCGGCCTGTCCGCAGCCAGGCCATGGCGCTCGCGACGAGCGCCACGGTAGCGGCGAGTACGGCCAGCGTGTCCGCCCTGCCTGCCGTCATCGCGGCGCAGAGCACCGCGATCGCCCCGGCGCCCAGGTCGAGCAGGGCGCTCTGCACGGGGCGCGCCGCCCGCAGGGCGGTCGCCGCGCCGATCGCGGCGACGGCCACGGCTAGCGCCGCGAACGCCGCGTACCTGGCTGGCCAGCCGCATGCGAGCGGCACGGCGCAGGCCAGGCCTGCCGCCACGGCGACCGCGCCGCCCGTCGAAACGACTGCGGTGAGCGTGTTCTGGGCCAGGGCGGCAGCAAGGCAGAAGACGACGGTCAGCACAGCTAGCTCGGCGATGGTCGAGGCCGGCCCGGTCAGCGACCAGAGCACCGCGGTGCCGGCGAGCAGAGTGCCCTCGACAGCGGCGACACCGCCGAGCGCTCGGTGACTCAGCGCGCGGTCATGGGGCGCGCGGTCACCGGGAGCGGGGCCGACGCCCAGCACTCGGTCATGGGGCGCGCGGTCACCGAGCACGAGGCCGGCGCCGAGCAGGCTGACGGCCGCCACGGTCAGCGCCGCGAGGGCAGCCCAGCCGGTCAGGTGCGCGGCAGCGGGCACGGAGCCGGCCGCGAGCGCGGCGGCCACCAGCCCGGCCGCCCTGGCCGGCCCCAGGAACCGCCGCAGCAGGCTGCCCGGCGTCAGCCAGCACGCCAGGCCCGCCAGCGTCAGAACAGCCGTCGCGGCCTGCAGGCCAGCCCAGGCCGGCAGTCCCGCCGCGGCGCCGGCGTGCGCGCCCGCGGCGTAACCGGACCATCCGGCGAGCGGCCGGTTCGGCGGGATCAGGCCAGCCAGGGCGGCGGGTACAGCGATCAGGCCAGTACATGCCAGCATCGCGGCC
>JADGPC010000487.1 GCA_017882645.1 Streptosporangiales bacterium
TCAGCGTGCATCAGGACCGAGGCCTCGCCCGCGGCCCGGCCGTCCGGCCGCGCCGCCGCCGCGGCCGCGCCGTCTGCAGGCCCCGCCGCGATCGCGGCATCGGCAGGCCGAGCCGCCGCGGTGAGCTCGACCGAGACGGCCTCGACGACCACGGTCCGGTCGCGCATCAGGAACGAGAAATGCTGCCGGTATGCCGCCTCGAAGTCGCCGATCATGCCGGCGACCGGCCCGAGCGGCACGACCAGCGCGGTGTCGGTTCCGTCGTACTTCAGGTGGGCGCGGCGGGCGGCTGCGGCCGGGCCGGGATCGACGCCCGCGCCCGCGAGCTCGGCTCGCGCATCGGCCAGCAAGCCGTCGCAGGTCGCGGCGAGCCCGGGCAGCGCGGCCTCGCCGAGCGGCGCCTCGACGGCCTGCTCCCGCATGGCGGTCACGTCGGCCAGGCCGAGCCCGAGGGCCGACAGCACCCCGGCCAGCGGATGGATCAGCACGCTCGTCATGCCCAGCGCGTCGGCCACCGCGCAGGCGTGCTGGCCGGCGGCCCCGCCGAAGGTGGCCAGCACGTACTCGGTCACGTCATAGCCGCGCTGCACCGAGATCTTCTTGATCGCGTTCGCCATGTTGGCCACGGCGATGTCCAGGAAGCCGGCCGCGACCTCCTCGGGGGCCGGGGTGGTTCCCGTGGCCGCCCCGATCTCGGCGGCCAGCGCCGCGAACCTGGCAGCGACGATCCCGGCATCGAGCGGCTGCCTGCCGTCCTGGCCGAACACGTGCGGAAAGTGCCCGGGCTGGATCCGGCCGAGCATGACGTTGGCATCGGTAACGGTGAGCGGCCCGCCGGCCCGGTAGGCCGCCGGGCCTGGAACGGCGCCGGCCGAGTCAGGGCCGACCCGGTACCGGCTGCCGTCGAACGCGAGCACCGATCCGCCGCCCGCCGCGACCGTGTGGATGCTCAGCATCGGGGCCCGCATCCGCACGCCGGCGACCTGTGTCTCGTACTGCCGCTCGAACTCCCCGGCGAAGTGCGAGACATCGGTGGACGTGCCGCCCATGTCGAATCCGATCACCTTGGAGAACCCGGCCGCCTGCGCGGTTCGGGCCATGCCGACGATCCCGCCGGCCGGCCCGGACAAGATCGCGTCCTTGCCTCGGAACAGGCGGGAGTCGGTCAGCCCGCCGTTGGACTGCATGAACTGCACCCTGGTGCCGCCCAGCTCGGCGGAGACCTGGTCCACGTAGCGGGCGATGATCGGCGACAGGTAAGCATCCACGACCGTCGTGTCGCCGCGGGAGACCAGCTTCATCAGCGGGCTGGTCGCGTGCGACTCCGACACCTGGGTGAAGCCGATCTGCCTGGCGATCGCGCCGACCCGCCGCTCGTGCTCGGGGTAGCGGTAGCCGTGCATGCACACCACGGCCACGGCGCGGAAGCCGTCCGCGTACGCGGCCCGCAGCTCGCGCTCGACCGCGGCCTCGTCCAGCGGGCGGATCACCTCGCCGTGCGCGCCGATCCGCTCGTCGGCCTCGATGACGCGGGAATACAGCAGCTCGGGCCGGATGATCTGCAGCTCGAAGATCTTCGGCCGGTCCTGGTAGGCGATCCGCAGCGCGTCGGCGAACCCGGCCGTGATGACCAGGACGGTCGGCTCGCCCTTGCGCTCGAGCAGCGCGTTGGTGGCCACCGTGGTGCCGAGGCGGACGACGGAGATCCGCTCGGCCGGGACCGGATCCCCGGCCGGCACGCCGAGCAGGTGGCGGATCCCGGCCACGGCCGGATCGGCGTACCGGCCAGGATTCTCCGAGAGCAGCTTGTGCACGGCGAGCGCGCCGTCGCCGCGGCGCGCCACGACATCGGTGAAGGTTCCGCCCCGGTCGATCCAGAACTCCCAGCGCCCCGAGACCATGTCCCTCCGTCCGTCGTGCTCGCGCCCAGCCTGCCAGCCTGGCCGGCATCCACCTCCCGCGCCCCGCCCGCGAACCGCCCGGCCAGCCCGCCCTGCGTCGCCAGCACCCACCTCCCGCCCGCCCAGGGATCCCAGCCCGGCGGCAGTCCGCGCAGCCCTTCTTCAACCAAATAGTTGACAACAGTTCCGGTCACGAGCTACGTTGTATTCAACCAGATGGTTGATTTAAGGAGGAGGACGTGGCCGCCGATCCGCTCTCCCGGGTGTTCGCCGCACTGGCCGATCCCACCCGGCGGGACATGGTCGCCAGGCTCGCCGGCGGTGACGCCACCGTCAGCGAGCTGGCCGCGCCCTACGACGTCACCATCCAGGCGGTGTCCAAGCACCTGCGGGTGCTCACCGACGCCGGCCTTGTCAGCCGCACCAGGGACGCCCAGCGCCGCCCGGTGCACCTCGAAGCGGAAGTCTTCGACCTGATGACCAAGTGGATCGAGCGCTACCGCCGCGAGGCCGAGGAACGTTACCGCCGTCTCGACGACGTCCTGGCCGCGATGCCAGACGACGTCGAGCCTGTCCCGCCGGCCCAGGATCGGCCGGCCAAGGAAGGAACGTCATGATGACCGCCAGGACCCGCGAGACCGAGATCGTCGTCGACAAGGACGTCCCGATGGTGCGGATCACCAGGGAGTTCGACGCCCCGCCCGAGAAGGTGTTCCGGGCGCACACCGATCCCGAGCTGGTGCGCCAGTGGCTCGGGCCGCGCCGGCTCGCGATGCGGATCGACCACTACGACTGCCGGACCGGCGGCTCGTACCGGTACGTGCACTCCGACGGCGAGCACGAGTTCGGCTTCCACGGCAGCTTCCACGAGGTGCGGCCCGCCGAGCTGATCGTGCAGACCTTCACCTTCGAGGGCGTGCCGGACGAGGTGGCGCTCGAGAGCATGGTCTTCACCGATCTTGGCGACGGCCGGACCAGGCTGACCGGAACGTCGCTGGTCGGCTCGTTCGCCGCCCGGGACGCCTTCGTGGCCAGCGGCATGGAGACCGGCGTCCGCGAGGGCTACGAGCGGCTCGACGAGGTGCTGGCCGCGGGTTCCGCCTGAGGCGGGCGGCGCAGCGTGCTGGCGGCGAGCAGCGCGGCGGCCGCCAGCAGGGCGGCGGAGGTGAACAGGGCCACGTGCAGGGCGGTCTCGAAGGCCGCGTAGCCAGCCCGGAGCAGCTGGCCGATCAGGCCGGTCCCGCCGCCGCCGCCCAGCGCGAGCGCTCCGCCGCCGCCGGTCTCCACCACCTGGACGACCAGCGCCTGCAGAGCGGCCGGCAGATGCAGCTGCGTCATCTTGGTGATCAGTCCGGACTTGAGCTCGGCGTCGACGACCGCGCCCAGCACGACGACCCCGGCCACCGCGCCGATCTCCCGGCTCGTGTTGGTGGCCGAGGCGGCCATCCCTGACCGTTCCCCCGGCACCGCGGCCAGCACCGAGGACGTGACCGGGACGACGGAGAATCCCAGGCCCGCCCCGGCCAGCGCGAGGGCCGCGGCGAGCGGCAGGTAGCCGGGGTGCGGGCCGAGCACCGCGTTGGTGACGAGCAGGCCGGCCGCGAAGACAGCGCAGCCGGAGACCAGTGACCAGCGGATGCCCAGCACGGTCGTCAGGCGGCCGGCGACCAGCGACGCCGCGATCATCACGACGGTCATCGGCGCGAACACGGCCGCGATCCGGTATCCGGAGTAGCCGGCTACCTCACCCAGGTAGAGCGCGGTGAAGAAGAAGATCGCGAAGGTCGCGAAGTAGCAGCAGGCCGCGATCACGTTCGGGGTGACGAACCGCGGGACACGCAGGAAGTGCGGGTCAAGCAGCGGATGAGGAGTGCGGAACTCCCAGACCAGGAAGGCCGCGGCGGCCACCGCGCTGACGCCGAACAGCACCAGGATCCAGGCGGCGGTGAAGCCCGCCGTCTCACCGCTGATCACCGCGAAGACCAGCGCGGCGAGCGCGCAGGCTCCGAGTGCCGTGCCGGTGACGTCGACCCGCCCGGCGCGGGGATCAGAGCTCTCGGGCAGGACCATGGCCGCCACGACCAGCGCGGCGAGTCCGAACGTGACGTCGAACCAGAAGATCCCGCGCCAGCTCCACGCCCCCACCAGCGTGCCGCCGAGGACCGGGCCGAGGGCCAGCGAGAAGCCGGACACGGCCGCCCAGACCCCGAGCGCGCGGTTCCGGCTCCGCTCGTCGCCGTACAGCTGCCTGATCATCGACAGGGTGCCCGGCTCGCAGGCGGCGGCGCCCAGGCCCATCACCGCGCGCCCGGCGATCAGCACGGCGATGCCGGGCGCGAGCGCGGATATCGATGCCCCCGCGCAGTAGACGCCGATGCCGGCCAGCATCACCTTCTTGCGGCCGAACTCGTCGCCGAGCATGCCGAAGGTCAGCATCAGCGCGGCGAACGTCAGCGCGTACGCGCCGACGACCCACTGCAGCGCGGACACCCCGGCGTGCAGTTCGCCCCGGATGCTGGCCAGCGCGACGCTGGCGACCGTGGTGTCGAGGAAGGTGAGGAACAGCACCGTGCACAGGGTGGCCAGGGCCAGCGGGCGCCGCCGGATCTCGGCTGGCGCGGCCAGCGCGCCGGTCACCTGGTCAGCTCCCGCAGGCGGCGGGGATCACGTGGCTGCTCTTCCCGTAAGCCAGATGCAGCAGGCTGCAGAAGGTGCTGTCGGCGACTTTCCAGCTTCCGCCGGTGTACACGGCGGTGCCCGACAGGTTCTTCGCCAGCGGCTTGCCGCCGAGGAGGATGGTGTAGACCACGGTCCCCGCAGACGCCGGCTGCAGGGTGACCCTGCTCACCCTGGCCGAGGCCGATAGGACCAGCGTGCCGACCGAGGTCTTCTCCTCCGAGTGGACGAACGACGCGAAGCGCTGGCCGTTCTGCAGCAGCCCGAGCCGCCGCGGGATCGGGACGGCGCCGTTGAAGAACGTCTGCCACATGGCCCTGACCGCTGCTTCTGCGGCCGGCCCGGTCGAGGGCTGAGCAGGTGCTGCCGGGGCCGATGAGCGGCCCGCGCTGCGGC
Source organism: Streptosporangiales bacterium (assembly GCA_017882645.1). Classification (GTDB taxonomy): domain Bacteria; phylum Actinomycetota; class Actinomycetes; order Streptosporangiales; family Streptosporangiaceae; genus Chersky-822. The sequence continues at coordinate 4,974 of JADGPC010000487.1, forward strand.
CCGCGCTCGGGTGGCTGCCCGGCGCCTTGCTGGCCGGCCCGCCTGAGCACGCAGTGAGCCCTAGGCACCCCGCCAGCCCCAGGCAACCCGCCAGCCCCAGGCATGCCAGCGCGGACGGAACCGAGCGTGTCGGCGCCACCCGCGCCGTAGCCACCCGCGCCGTGGGCACCTGCGCCGTGGGCACCTGCGCCGTGGGCACCCGCGTCGTGGGCACCCGAACCCGGGCCGGGGGCACCGATGGCGGGCGCGCGGACGGCCACCTAAGGCTTCTCATGGGGTGATTCTGCCGTCGATCGGGTCAAAACCTTACCCA
>JADGPC010000488.1 GCA_017882645.1 Streptosporangiales bacterium
ACGCCGTGCAGGTACTCGGCGGCTACGGTTATGTCGAGGATTTCCCGGCCGAGCGGTTCATGCGGGAGGCGAAGGCACTGCAGATCGTCGAGGGGACGAACCAGATCCAGCGGATGGTGATCGGCCGTTCCCTGGCCGCCGGCTCCCCGGGGCGTTCCGGCCCCGGCAGGACCGGGCGGTAGCGGTGGAGGAAACCAACCGCAAGATCCTGTCGCTGCTGGCCAGCGACGGGCGGCTGAGTTTCACCGAGCTGGCCAGGCACACCGGGCTGTCGGTCTCCGCCGTCCAGCAGCGGGTCCGCCGGCTCGAGGAACGCGGCGTCATCCGCGGCTACAGCGCCGTGATCGACTCGGAGCAGGCGGGCCTGCCGCTGACCGCGTTCGTCTCGATCAAGCCGTTCGACCCGGCCGCGCCCGACGACGCGCCGGACCGGCTGGCGCACCTCACGGCGATCGAGGCCTGCCACAGCGTGGCAGGCGACGAGAACTACATCCTCAAGGTGCGGGTCGCCTCGCCGACCGCGCTGGAGGACCTGCTCCAGGAGATCCGCGCCGCCGCGGGCGTGTCCACCAGAACCACGATCGTGCTCAGCACGCCGTACGAGGGCCGGCCGCCCGACTTCTAGGTCGGGCCGGCCTAGTTGGACACTCACCACCCGGCCGGTCACCAGCCCGCTTGCCCCAGCAGAAGCAACAGCGGTGGCCCATCACTGTTGCTGTATCAACACCCATCGGCCATCGCTGTTGCAAGTCGGCGCGTGGACGGCGCCGGGGGACGGCGCGGGCAGCAGGCAGGCTGGCTGGCAGTTCAGCCCGCGGATCTGCCGGCCGCCTCGCGGCGGCCGGCAGTCCGGTCTCCCCCCGGAGCAAATTCGTGGGGCCTGCATGATCACAGCAGGCCAGGGCAGGACGGCTTACCCGACCGGGATCGTGCGCACCGAGGCCGGCACGACGATCTCGGCGTCCTTGGGAACGACCGCAACGGTGCCGTGGTGGGTCGCCGCGGCCATCGCGAGCTGGGGTCCGCTCACCGCGACCACGGTGGCGCCGCGGAGCAGCGCGCAGTCGATCAGCGTCGTGTAGGACAGCCCGTTGCCGACCGGCGGCATCGCGACTACCACGTCGCGGCTGGTGAAGCCGGCGTCCTGATCGGCCTGGTCGATCAGGACGACGAGCTCCCGGTGGCTCACCGGAGCAGGCCTCAGCCTGCCGTCCTGGCCGCGGGAGAAGGGCAGGAGCGCGACATCATCCGGCCGGCCCCTGGACGGCCGGATCATGTCGAGCCCCAGCAGATCGCTGAACCGGGTCGCGCCCGGCGCATCGACAAACGAGAAGACCTGGCGGACCCACGACCGGTCGACGGCGGCCAGTGCGGTGTCAGCCAGCGGCGGGGCCGTGATGACCATGCGCGCGCCGCTCTCCGCCAGCTGGCCCGCCGTCTCAACCGCGCACAGGGCCGTGTCCACGGGTGAGGGCACGCCGCCTGCGGCACGAACGGCGTGCGTGGCGATCGCGAATCCGACTGCGTCCGGCGCGAGCACCCCGACGACATCGCGGGGCCGTAGCCCGCGCCAGGTCAGCCCGGCCGCCGCGGCCTGCACGGTGGTGGCAAGGCTGGCGTAGCTGTACGACCCGCCGCCCGGCTGGCCGTCAGGTCCAGGCCCGCCGATGAGCGCGGTCAGGCCGGCCCGGTCGGTGGCGACGGACACAAGCCGTTTCGTCACCGAGACCTCGGCGATGAGGTCGTCCAGCTTTGACATCTGACGTGCCCTTCCGCGGCTGCGAGCCATCACTAGGGGACACTAGGGCAGCCAGGCGAACCATCGCATCGGCAGAAATGTGCACCAACGTATGTAATCGGCGGACGAGAGTATGTAGACCGGCCCGGCAGGTATGTAGGACGTCCTGCGCACGGGGGCCGCTACGCGGCCGGCCTCACGCGTGCATAACCACCGGCAGCTCAGTTATCCTCCGTGCCGTTATCCGCCATCCAGGCCACGAGCTGCGCGCGCGAGCTGACGCCGAGCTTGGTGAAGATGTTCGCGATATGCCTGGCCGCTGTCGCCTGGGAGATGAAAAGCTCCTGGCCGATGCCCCGGTTGGTAATGCCGCGAGCCGCCAGCCGGGCAACCTCCATCTCGCGGTCCGTGAGCTGACCGCCGGTACGGTGGCCGCCCGGGCCATGCCCGTTTGTGCCGGGCGCGACCGGCTCAGGCAGCGGCACGCTGGCGAGCTGAACCGCCTGATGCGGGCTCATCGCCCTGCCCTCAGCGAGCAGCGACGTGGCGACGGCGGCACCCAGCGCGCTGTCGGCCGAGCCAAGCAGCCGGTCCAGCCGCCGGCCCGCCGCGGCCGACGGCAGCGGTCCGATCGCCTCGAATACCGGCTGCGCGGCTCCGGCGAGCCGGACGGCCCGCGCCAGGTCACCCGATGCCTCGGCGAGCGCCGCCAGGGCCTGCAGACCGCGGGCGATAGCCAGCCGGTGGCCGGCGGCGAGGCTCAGCTGCATGCTCTCGGGCAGGCAGGCGGAGGCAACCGCGAGATCACCCTGCGCGAGGGCAACCCAGCCCATTCCGGCCAGGCACCGCGCCATTTCCGGCCTGGCATCGATCTGCCGGAACAAGTCAAGCGCGGCCTGGAAGTAGCGCGCCGCGCCGTCGTTGTCGCGGCGGGCACGGGCGACCCGGCCGAGGCCGTACAGCACGTTGGCCACGCCCCAGCCGTTGTTGTCCGTCAGCACCTCAAGAGCCTGCTGAAGGGCATCTTCAGCCTCAGCCAGCTGGCCCTGGCCGGCCAGCGCGGCAGCCCTGGTGGCCAGGGAGATGCCCTCTTCCCACTCGTCCGCCAGCTGCCTGGCGGACGCCACGGCGGCGTCGGCATGCGCGAGCGCCTCGGCCGGACGGCCGGACATCAGCTCGGTCAGCGCCAGCAGCCGGAACCCGCCGGCCGGGTTCCCGTCCTTGCAGGCCGCGCCGGATTCCAGGCAGGCCCGGGCGTACTCGACGGCACCGTCGTAATCCAGCTGCTCGAACGCGAGCTCGGCGCGAACGGCGAGCGCCCTGGACCGGACTCCGGGCGAGACCGCGGCATCGATCGCCAGCAGCCGGTCCAGCCAGCCTGCCCCCTCGGCCACGTCGCCGCTGGCCAGCCACGAGCCGCTCAGGGCATCGCACATCCGCAGCCCTTCCTCGGCGTCGCCGCGCTGCACGCAGTACCCGAGCGCGAGCTGCAGGTTCGCCCGGTCAGCCCGCACCCGGTGGTACATCGCCACGCGCTCGGTCCATGACGGCTCGCCGCGAACGAAGGCCTGGCTGGCGATCGTTTCCGCGAGGGCCAGCGTGCAGTCGCGGTGCGCCAGCCGCATCCCGGGCATCTCGCCAGCGGCGATCGCCTGCTCGGCCGCGAGTTCCCTGACCGTATCCAGCAGCCGGTACCGCGCGGTGCCGTTCAGCTCGGCATCGAGGCTGACCAGGGACTTGTCGATCAGCGCCCGGAGCAGGTCCAGGACCTCGTCGGCTGGCATCTGCTCGTCCGCGCACACCAGCTCGGCCATCCGCAGACCCCAGCCATGGAAGACGGACAGCCGGCAGAGCAGCAGCCGCTCGGCCCGGGTGAGCAGGTCGTAGCTCCACTCCACGGTGGCCCGCAGCGTCTGCTGACGTGGCGGCGCGGCCCGGTTCCCCAGCGCGAGCAGCTCGAATCTGTCCGCCAGCCGGCTGCTGATCTGCTCGGGAGACAGCGTCCGTACCCAGGCGGCCGCGAGCTCGATGGCCAGCGGCACCCCGTCCAGAGTGCGGCAGATGTCGATGACCGCGGCCAGATTCGATTCGTCCAGCGCGAAGCCCGGCCTGACGGCTGCCGCCCGTTCCACGAAGAGCTGCACCGCCTCGTACAGCGCCGCATCGCCGGCGGCGGCCGTGTCCTCGCCGGCCGCGGGCGGCAGGCCCAGCGGAGGGACCCGCCAGATGATCTCGCCGCGCACCCCGAGCGGCTCGCGGCTGGTCCCGATCACCCGCAGTCCCGGGCAGCCGGCCAGCAGCCGCTGGACGAGTTCCGCGCACGCCTGGACCAGGTGCTCGCAGGTGTCAAGGATCAGCAGGGCGCTGCGCGGGCGTAGCGCCTCGGTGAGCGTGTCGGCCAGCAGCCGGTCCGGCTCGTGGCGGATGCCAAGCGCCGCCGTCAGGAGCGGCACGAGCCGGTCGTTCAGGGCCGGGTCGCTGCCGCCGCCGGGCGGCTGGTCGTCCGCGGTCTCGGCTGGCTCGGTCGGGCCAGCGGCGGCCACCTCGACGTCGGCCAGATCCACGATCCAGACGCCGTCCGGGTAGGACGTGGCGAGCATCGCCGCGAGCCTGAGCGCGAGCCTGGTCTTGCCGATCCCGCCCGGGCCGCACAGCGTCAGCGCGCGAACCCGGCCGAGGATCGCGACCAGTTCTGCCAGGTCGCGCTCCCGGCCGATGAAGCTGTTGGGCTCGGCCGGGAGGTTACCCGGCGGTGCTGGGTTATCCGAGGTCATTGGCCGTCATGTGCTCGTCGAATTCTGTCTATTGTCACATTATCGGTCAGCGGCGCCGGGGGAGACGGTTATCCACACGGGCTCGCTATACCGAAGCCGGCCGAAGTACATGATTTTCACCAGCGCCCACCACCGCGTGCCGGGGCGGGCATCGCGGGGGACGGTGACGGGAAAGCTGAGCGTGGTCCCGGCCCCCGGGCCGGCCGAGAATCCGGTAGCCCACCGCTGCACCGCGGTCCAGGACCCGTGCGGCGAGATGAGCTGGGCCTCGCCGCGCAGCTCAGAGGCGGTGGCGTTGGACAGCCTGACCGCGATGTCGCCGCGCCCGCCGGGCGGCAGCTCGAGATGCCCGGTCAGGCTGGTCAGCTCAGCTTCGGCCGCTTCCGCCTGGCTGATCGTCTCCAGCGCCGGCACCAGCTCGCCGAGCGGCACGTCGACCGACGGCGGGTCCACCTCGCCGACGGCGATAACGACGGCATCCTCAAGCAGCTGGCCGGAATCGTCGATGATCATCGCGGTGACGAAGTGCCTGGCCGGCGCGGCACCGGCGGGAGCCTGGACCACGAGGTCCCAGGCGGCGAAGGCAAACGCGGCCAGGTGATAGTGCAGCTTGCAGGCCCCGGCCTGCTGGCCGGCCATGCCGTCCTGCCCGGCGGGAGCATCGTCGCCCGCGGCCTGCTGGCCCGCTGAGCGGGCCGAGACGAGCCGCAGCCCGGCGGGCACGTCCACCACGACCGTGCCCGACGCGGCGACCGGGCCGCAGGCGACGGTGAGGCTGAGCGCGGCCGGCTGGCCGGCCAGCACGGCGTGGCGGCCGGGGGACAGGTGCACCGCCACCGGCAGGTTCCCGGCCGGAGCCGGCCCCTTGCCGTGCAGCCAGTACCTGGTGAAAATCGGCTGGGCTGGCTCCAGCGGCGCCCCGGTGACGGCGGCGCGGAGCGCGTCCCCGGTCAGCCGGGCGGGCTGCACCGTGAGCGTGACGGTGCCCCGCTCGGGCACGACGGCGGCCACCGCTCCGTCCCCGGTGCTGGCCGGCTCGCCCTGGCCCTGCTCGAGCAGATCGGTCACCGCGGCCGCCGACGCCCCCGTGAACAGGCGCACGGTGGCCGAGGTCGGCCCGCCGCGCGCGGCCAGGTCGCGCAGCCGCATCGTCACGCCATCCCGCGGGTCCGGCTGACCATGCGGGGCCAGCGGGTTCCCGCGCGGCTTGAACGCCATCAGGTCGACCCCGGCGGGAGCCACGCTGGCCAGGCTGTGCGCCGCGGGCAGCGGCCCGGCATGCAGGTCGCTCTCGCAGGCCAGCAGCCGGTGGCTGTATTCCTGGCCGGCGACGGGGAAGCCGGCCGTGCGCCAGTCACCCGACCCGGCGGCCAGCGCGTACTCGAAGGTGTGACTCCAGTGCTGCCACGCGAAGCTGCTGCCGTCGGGGACGGTGCGCTTCTGGCCATCCAGCCAGATCCCGCTCGGCCAGGCGCTGCACGCCCGCATCAGCGAGATGCAGGCTTCTCCGCCCGGCGTGACGAGGCTGCCGGGCAGGCCGCGGTTGAGCAGCGCGACGGTGTGGTCGGCCAGGCCAGGCTCGTCGGTCCAGCCGTAGTCCGACCACGTCGTCTCGATCTGGGCATCGGCCAGATCGTCGACGAGCGAGCTCATCGCCGCATCGAGGTCGGTTCCGGCCACGATCAGCACGGGCAGATCGGCGGTCCCGCGCAGGTCAGCACCCGGGACGAAGGCGTCCCGCCTGCTCCGCGAGGCTGGCACCCAGATCCTGGCGGTACCGGCCGTGGCCAGCTGACGGTCGAAATTGTCGGTGACCGCAGGACCGGCGGCGGCCAGGACCTGCGCGGTGAACTCGTTCTTCTCCGGGCCGCCGAGCGCGATCCTGACGTCGGGCAGGTTGGAGTCCAGCTCGGACG
>JADGPC010000489.1 GCA_017882645.1 Streptosporangiales bacterium
CCGTGGGCTGGCGTCGGACTGGCGGCCTGGCGCCTGCTGCGCGGACCGGACCGTGCTCCTGGCGCCGCGCCCGGTGGCTGGCGCCTGCCCGGGCCGCCAGGACCCAGCGCGCGCCAGGCCGCGGCGGCCATGGTCGTGCTCCCGAGCTGCTGGGTGGTGATCGACTGGATCAGGTCCTGGCAGGGAATCGGGGGGCCGTGGGCCGTCTACGGCGCAAGCCAGTGGCAGCATCCAGTGGTCCTCGCACTGGCGGCGGTCGGCGGTATCTGGCTGATCAGCTTCGTCCTGGTCGCCGCCAACACCGCGATCGTGATCGCGCTGACGGCCGGCCGCCGCGTCGGCCGGATCGTGGGCGTCGCTGCCGCTGGGCTGGCCATCGCCGCCGGGCCCGCGGCCTTCACGCTGACCGCGCACGAGTACTCCGTGCCGCCCACCGGGCAGCTCAGGCTAGCGCTGGTCCAGCCGGGCCTGGAAAACGGCCCGCAGCGCAGGCTCGCGGAAGAGGTCAGGCTGACCACGGCCCAGACACGCGCCCAGGTCACCGGCCGGCCACGCGCCGACCTGGTCGTGTGGGGAGAGAGCAGCGTCGGCTACGACCTGACCGCCGATCATGCGATCCTGCACGGGCTCCAGCGGCTGTCAGCCTCGATCCGGACCCAGTTGCTCGTCAGCCAGGACGCGGTGAGCCCGGCCGGGCAGAAGTCGAAGGTCGCCGCCCTGATCGGGCCGGGAGGCATCGAGCAGACGTACACCAAGACCCGCCTGGTCCCGTTTGGCGAGTACGTACCCTTCCGGTCCGCGCTCGGTTGGCTGTCAGCGATCAGCCGCGCGGCCCCGCAGAATATGATCGCCGGCAACGGAGCGCGGGTGCTGCACGCCGTTCTGCCGGACGGCCGCCGGCTGAATTTCGGCATCTTGATCTGCTTCGAATCCTCGTTCCCCGATATGTCGCTGGCGGACGCCAACCACGGCGCTCAGGTGATCATCTACCAGACCTCCGACTCGACGTTCCAGGGAAGCTGGGCTCCCGAGCAGCACGCGTCACTCGCCGCGCTGCGTGCCGCCGAGACCGGCCGGCCGGCCGTGCAGGCCGCCCTGACCGGCGATTCCGCGGCGTTCGATGCCCGTGGCCGGCTGCTGGCCTGGGCCGGGACCACCGACCGCGGCGTCCTGCACGTTGCACTCGCCCTGCCGCCGGCCACGGTCAGGACGCCCTTCGACCGGCTGGGCGATTACGTACCCTGGTTCGCCATAGCGGTGGTAACAATTGCCATCCTGAGCGCGATGAACGCAACGGGGCTGATCCGCCGGTTTCGGCGGGGCTGACCGATCGAGCCCGCTCAGTCCGCGCCCCACCTGCGGCAAACTTGGATTTAGCACGCCAGGGGCGCAGGCATACTGAGGAAGCGACCTGGGTACCCCGCACGGAGAATTACTCAACATCCGGTCCGGTGGGAGGACGGTGTGCTGCACCAGCACTACCGATCAGGGCGGCGCAAGCTGCTTCCGTTCGTCGCGCTCGGCGCGGCCGGCCTGCTCGCGGCCGCCTGCCAGTCAGGGTCGGGCAGCACGTCCGGCGGCGGTCCGGGTAGCGGTTCCGGCGGCGGCTCGCAGTCAGCCAGCGCGAATGCGGCCCAGCTCACCATTGCGCCCGCCAGCGGAACTACCGCGGCGAACCCGGACAAGGGCATCACCGTCACCGCCGCCAAGGGCACGATCAAGACGGTCAAGGTGACCGGAGCCGGGCTGACCGGCGACGCCGCGGTCGCTGGCACGCTCAACAGCGCGGGAACCGCCTGGCACAGCACCTTTGCGCTGCCCGTGTCCCAGACGCTCACCGTGACCGCCACGGCGGCCGACTCCTCCGGCCATCAGGTGACGCAGACCAGCACCTTCAAGACGCTTGCGCCGTCGCAGACGTTCAGGACGCAGATCTTCGAGGGCTACAAGCAGCAGTATGGCGTCGGCATGCCGATCATCCTGACCTTCAGCCAGCCGATCAAGAACCGGGCCGCGGTCGAGCGCTCGCTCTCCCTCACCACGTCAAAGCCGGTCGTCGGCGCCTGGTACTGGGACAACAGCCAGACTCTGGTGTTCCGCCCCCGTGCGTACTGGCCCGCCCACACCACGGTCAGCTTCGTCGGGCACCTCAACGGCGTCGAGGGCGCCCCTGGCGTCTACGGCGATCACACACTGACCCAGCAGTTCAGCATCGGCCGGTCGCTGATCGTCGTAGCCAGCACGGCCAAGCACCATATGGAGCTGTACAAGGCAGGCAAGCTGATCAGGCGCTGGTCGATCAGCACGGGCCGCCCGGGGGACGACACACCCAACGGGACCTACCTGAGCATCGAGAAGGGGAACCCGGTACTGATGAAGGGCCCCGGCTACTCGATCGAGGTGCCGTGGTCGGTGCGTTTCACCTGGACCGGTGACTACCTGCACGATGCCTACTGGTCCACGGGCGAGCAGGGCTTCACCAACGTGAGCCATGGCTGCGTCAACATGGCTCCGGCCGACGCCGAGTACTACTACAAGATGTCCGTTCCCGGCGACCCGGTGACGATCATCGGCAGCCC
>JADGPC010000490.1 GCA_017882645.1 Streptosporangiales bacterium
GCGACGATCACCGTGGCGGAGGACGCCGAGCGCGCGTTCGGATTCGCCGAGGCCCAGGAGAACTGGCTGCGCGCCCTGGAACTGGCCGATCGGGTGCGGGTGACCGACGAGGTCCGCAGCCAGCTGCAGGAGCGGGCGGCCCGTGCGGCGCACCTGGCGGGGGACCACGATCAGGCGCTGTCACTGCTGCAGCGACGGCTCGCGTCCCTGCCACCGGCGCCCGACACCGCCGCCGCCCTGCTGCACAACGAGCTCGGCCGGTACCTGGCCGCCTCGGGCGAGGAACGGCGCGCGGTCGCCACCCACGCCCGGGCGGTCACCCTGCTGCCGGACGACGCGGCACCGGCGGCGCGCGCGACCGTGCTGCTGGGGCACGCCGACGCCCTGGAGGCGGTCGGTCGGTACGGCGACAGCCGAGATCAGGCGGCAGCAGCTCTGAAGGTGGCGCAGGACGCCGGGCTGGAGTCCGCGAAGGCCCGGATCCTGCCCACTCTCGGGTTCAGCCTGGCCTACTTCGGCCAGCCGGACGCGGGGTTGGCAGCGATGATGGAGGGCCTGCGGGTGGCGGAGGCCTCCGGCGTCCCGCACGACATCGCCGACGCCTACGTACACCTGTGCAACCTGCTGTGCGGGCCGCTCAACCGGCTGTCGGAGGGCATCGACGTCGGTCGCCGGGCGGCCGCGGTGATGAACGGCCTCGGTCTGGGCCGCACCTACGGGGTCACTCTGCAGGCTCTGGTGGCGAACGCCCTGTTCCGGATCGGGGACTGGCGGGCCGCCGGCGAACTGGTGGACACCGCGCTCGCGGCGACACCGACCGGCACCGCGGCGCTGCAGCTTCGGCTGGCGCGATGCCGGCTGCTCGTGAACGGGGCGGACTTCGACGCGGCCGAGCGGAACCTCGACGCGCTCGAGGCGCTGTGTGCCCAGACCGTCGGGCCCCGCTTCCAGATCCCGCTGGTGACGCTTCGCGCCGGGCTGGCGATGTGGCGGCACCGCCCCGCACAGGCTCGCCGGTTCGTCGCCCAAGGGCTCGAGGGGGCGCCGGCCGGCTCGGACGACGTCTGGGTGCTCGCACCGCTGGTCTGGCACGGGTTCCGGGCCGAGGCGGACGCGATGGAGCTGGCGGCACGTCCCGGTCACGGCCCGGACCGGGAGTGGGTCACCCGACTGCAGGAGCGGATGGACGAGCTCGTCCGGCGCGCGCAGACGGCTGCCCCGGAGGTGCGGGCGAGTGTGCTCGGATACCACCGGCTGTGCGACGCCGAGACGTCGCGGATCAACGGTCGGTCCGACCCGCTGCTGTGGCAGCTCGCGGCGAGCATCTGGGAGGAGAACCTGCACCCCTACCCCGCCGCCTACGCCCACTTCAGGCAGGCGGAGGCGTTGTACACGGTCCGCGCCCACGCCGCGGGCGCGGACGGCGTGTTGATCGGGGCGCACCAGGTCGCACATCGGCTGGGCGCGAGATCGCTGCTGGAGCAGATCGAGACGCTGGCTCATCGCGCCGGCGTCGCGCTGCCGCTCCCTGCCTCCGCCGCGCCGGGCCGGCCGGGCCGGCCGACGGTACCGGCGGCACCGCATCCGGCCACCGGCTCCGACCCGCTGGAGGTGCTGACCGAACGCGAGCGCGCGGTGCTGACCTGCCTCGCGGAGGGCCGGACCAACCGGCAGATCGCCCGGATCCTGTTCATCAGCGAGAAGACCGTCAGCGTCCATGTGTCGCACATCCTGACCAAGCTCGGTGTGCAGAGCCGAGTGCACGCGGCGATGTACCTACACCGGCTGGAGCAGCCGCCGGCCGGCGACGATGGTCCCCGGGATCCCCGCGACCCACACTGACCTGCTTGGAGCGACCGACAAGAGGGCAGTCCGGCTCGCGACGGTAGGGCCGCGCCCCGCAGGCGGCACTCGCACGTGGCACAGTCCGTTCCCGCTCTCGAGCGTGCCGGACCCGACCTTCCGCGCAGTGGAAGTAGAAGGTCGCCGGCCGCCCCGACTCGGGTCGATGAGCCGCCGTCCGACTCCGCTGCGGGTCTGCGGATCAGCGAACCACGGTCCTGACGCCGCGCAAACCCGGAAGGCCGGTTCCGCGACGTCCGGAACCGGCCTTCCGAGTTGCACTGGTGACGCGGTCAGAGGATGAACAGCATCTCCTGGTAGGTCGGCAGCGGCCACAGGTCGTCGGCCACCACGCCCTCGAGTACGTCCGCGGCCGCCCGCACGGCCGACATCGCCGGCAGCAGGACGTCGCGAGCATTTTCGGCCTCGGCGAGAGCGGTCTCGCCGGCCTCGCCTGCGAGCGCCTTGGCCAGGCCGGCCAGCGCGGCACGCAGGTCGGCCAGCGGAGCCGACACGGCCTCGAGCGACGCCGTGTCCGTGTCGATCCCGACCGCCTTCAGCGCAGCGAGGTTCGTCGCCAGCTCGGTCTGGTAGCGCACCGCGGCCGGCATCACGAGAGTGTTGCCGACCTCGAGCGTCAACCGGGCCTCGACGCCGATGCTCAAGCCGTACTGCTCCAGACCGATGTCGTACCGGCTGTGCATCTCGCGGTGGTTGAACACCTTGTAGTGCTCGAACAGCTCCATCGACGGCTCGGAGACCAGCTCCGGGAGCGCATCGAGCGTGGTGCGCAGGTTGGGCAGCCCGCGTGCGGCCGCCTCGACCTGCCAGTCGTCGGAGTAGCCGTTCCCGTTGAACACAGCGGCGCCGTGGTTGGTGATGATCTCCGTGAGGATGTTCTGCACCGCCGTGTTGAACTCGGTGCCGCCGGCGACCGCGGCCTCGAGATCGGTGGCGATGTAGTCCAGCGCCTCGGCCATGATCGTGTTGATGGTCGTCATCGGGCCGGCGACCGACTGCAGGGAGCCGGGTGCCCTGAACTCGAAGCGGTTGCCGGTGAAGGCGAACGGGCTGGTCCGGTTGCGGTCACCGGGGTCGGTGGGCAGGACGGGGAGCGTGTCCACTCCGATCATCAGCGTCCCCTTGCCCTTCGACGAGGTGGCCGCGCCCTTCGCGATCTGATCGAACACGTCGGCGAGCTGGTCGCCGAGGAAGATCGAGATGATGGCGGGAGGGGCCTCGTTGGCGCCCAGCCGGTGGTCGTTGGTGGCGGAGGCCACTGACGCCCGCAGCAGGCCGCCGTACTTGTGCACCGCCCGGATCACGGCCGCGCAGAACACCAGGAACTGCGCGTTGTCGTGCGGGTTGTCACCGGGCAGCAGCAGGTTCCCCGCGGAGGCGTTCCCGAGCGAGAAGTTGACGTGCTTTCCGGATCCGTTGACGCCCGCGAACGGCTTCTCGTGGAACAGGCACTCCATGCCGTGCTTCTTGGCGATGGTCTTGAAGGTCGTCATCAGCAGTTGCTGGTGGTCGGCCGCGAC
>JADGPC010000491.1 GCA_017882645.1 Streptosporangiales bacterium
GCATGCCGTCGTTGAGCAGCCGTCTCCTGGCGACCAGCATCGTGCTGTCGGCCAGGCCGGGCATCGGCGGCATCCGGCTCAGGAACGTGCACGCGAACGGCTCGTGCGACTGCGGCGCGAGCGGCTCGGGCACGTGCCCGTTGATGCTCAGCTCGAGCCGGCTGACCAGCCGGGTGTCCCGGACGAAGAGGCCCTGCGCGCCGCCAGGCCGCAGGTCGCCCGAGGTCTCGCAGATGCAGAACGTCGTGCCTTCGAGCAATGTCACCAGACCGCTAGGCGCGCCCATGGTGGTCGCGGGCGCGCCATCGAATGTCCATACCTGGCCCATCTGGTGCCTCCCGTGTGGACTGACTGCGCCGCTGCCCGCACCCCCAGGCGGAACCGCGTTGCCTGAAGGGCCGCGGCCTGATGGAGAGTTGGCCGCGGCCTGACTGCACTGCGTAGTTCAGTGATCGCTACCCGCCGCGCGACTATGGCACACCCTTACCACACGGATACCCTCGGACCTATTCACTCGTTATCCCAGGAGGGGAATTGCCAGCCAGCGACGCGGCGCTCGTCGGCTCTTCGCACCCGTCGGACGCCCCGCCAGCCGCGGCGGACGGGGCCGCCAGGACGTGCACCACGACGGTCGGCGTGCTCGCGCTTCAGGGCGATGTCGCCGAGCACCTGCGCGCGATCACCGCGGCCGGAGCGCGCCCGGTTCCGGTGCGCAGGGCCGCCGAGCTGGCCGCGGTCGACGGCCTGATCATTCCCGGCGGGGAGTCGACCACGATCTGGAAGCTGGCCGCGATCTTCGACCTCGTCGAGCCGCTGCGCGAGAGGATCAGTGCCGGTATGCCGGTTTTCGGATCGTGTGCCGGGATGATCATGCTGGCCAGGAGGCTAGTGGAACGGGCCAGCGAGCAGGAGACGTTCGGCGCGATCGACATGACCGTCAGGCGCAACGCGTTCGGCCGCCAGGCCGACTCCTTCGAGAGCGATATCGAGATCCACGGCGCGGGCGGCCCGCCGTTCCGCGCGGTGTTCATCAGGGCGCCCTGGGTCGAGGAAGTCGGGCCGGGGGTCGAGATTCTGGCTACCGAGCCCCGCACGGGTAGGATCGTCGCCGTCCGCCAGGGTCCGGCGCTTGCCACCGCATTTCACCCCGAGCTCACCCAGGACAACCGCGTGCACACGATCTTTACTGACATGGTGAGGGAACTCTCATGAGCGGCCACTCCAAGTGGGCCACCACGAAGCACAAGAAGGCCGTCGTCGATGCCCGGCGCGGCAAGCTGTTCGCCAAGCTGATCAAGAACGTCGAGGTGGCGGCGCGCAGCGGGGGCGCCGACATCAGCGCCAACCCGACGCTCTACGACGCCGTGCAGAAGGCCAAGCGCAACTCGGTGCCGAACGACAACATCGACCGGGCCGTGCGCCGCGGCGCGGGCCTCGAGGCGGGCGGTGCCGCCTACGAGACGGTGACCTACGAGGGCTACGCGCCGGGTGGCGTCGCCGTGCTGGTCGAGTGCCTGACCGACAACCGGAACCGGGCAGCCGCCGAGGTCAGGGTGGCGCTGACCAGGAACGGCGGCTCGATGGCGGATGCGGGCTCGGTCTCGTACCTGTTCGGCCGCAAGGGCGTGGTGATCATCCCCAAGTCGGACAAGATGGGCGAGGACGACGTGCTGATGGCGGTGCTCGACGCGGGCGCCGAGGAGGTCAACGACATCGGCGAGTCTTACGAGGTGGTCAGCGAGGCGACCGACCTGGTGCCGGTGCGGACCGCGCTGCAGCAGGCCGGAATCGACTACGAGTCGGCCGAGACGCCGTTCCTGCCGTCGGTCGAGATCCCGCTGGACGAGGAGACCGCGAAGAAGGTCTTCCGGCTGATCGAGGTGCTCGAGGAGTCCGACGAGGTTCAGGACGTGTACGCGAACTACGCGGTGTCGGACGAGATCATGGAGAAGCTGGGTTGAGTCGCTGGTGAGCCAGCCCGAGCTGACGATCCGGCTGATGCGCGCCGACGACGACGTCGACGCCGAGCTTGACCTGCGGCACCGCTCCTTCGGTCCGATGGACGAGGCGGACCGCGAGTTCTGGAGCGCCGAGGTGCGGGGCTGCATCGAGGGCGGCCGGCAGTTCGGCGTCTGGGACGACGGCCGGCTCGTCGGCGCGGCCCGGTACTACGACATGCGGCAGTTCTGGCACGGCCGGGCGGTGCCGATGGCCGGCGTGGGCGGCGTCAAGGTCGCGCCCGAGGCCAGGGGCCGCGGCGTCGGCCGCGCGCTGATGATCGCGCTGCTCGACGCGATGGCCGAGCGCGGCTACCCGCTGTCGGCGCTGTATCCCGCGACGGCGCACCTGTACCGGTCGCTGGGCTGGGAGATGGCCGGCGGTCACTACCGGGCCGAGATACCGGGCCGGTCACTCGGCTCGCTGCTGCCGCCCGATCCGCGGATCCCCGCCGCGGCCGAGCCGGGCCAGGCCCCGGCCGGTACTCCGGGCGGCGGGCCGCCCCCGGCGGTGCGCCGGGCCGGCCCGCAGGACGCCGACGACGTCATCGCTGTGCTCACGGCAGTCCATGCCGGAGCCCGCGACTGCGGCCCGGCGACCCTCGATCCGGACAGCGTGCGGCGCTGGCTCGCCGGCCCGCACCTGTTCTCCTACCTGGCGCCCGACGGGTTCCTCGGCTACGGCTGGCACGGCGGCAGCGACCACGAGATCATGGTGCATGTGCTGGCCGCCGGGTCGGCGCCGACCGCGCGGGCGCTGTGGGGGATCGTGGCCTCGCATGCGTCGGTGACGCACACCGTGCACGCCGTCGTCGGCCCTGACGATCCGATCGGCTGGCTGACCAGGGAGCCCGACGTCCGCCTCCGCCTGCACAAGCGCTGGATGCTCCGGGTCCTCGACCCCGCCGCCGCGATCAGCGGCCGCGGCTTTCCCGCCGCGGCCGATGCCCGCGTCGTGCTGCGACTGGCCGACGACCAGCTGCCAGCCGGCGCCGGGCTGCACACCCTCACCGTGCGCGATGGCGAGGGTTCCCTTCTTCCTGGCATAACGGAGCGCTCGGCCGCCTCGCCGGGCCAGGAGCCGGTCATGCTCGGGCCGCGCGGGTTCGCCGCCCTGTACGCGGGCGTCCCGATGGCGACGCTCCGCGTCGCCGGCCTGGCCGCCGGCGGCAACCGAGCCACCGACGAGGCACTCGACGCCGTCTTCCTCAGCCACCCCCATCTGATCGACTATTTCTGACCCGCGGCCCGCGGCGGGGTCGGCTCCGCCGTGCAGGGCAGCCCCGCCGTGCCGCCGCGCCTGGTCTTGCCCCGCCGTGCAGGGCAGCCCCGCCGTGCCGCCGCGCCTGGTCTTGCCCCGCCGTGCCGCCGCTCGCAGCCCCCGACCGGATGAATCACGGATCCATCACTGTCTTCGCGGATGAACCGCGGATCCACCCAGTGAATGTGCCATCCATACGGGATTCGCCGGATGAATGTGCCATCCATCGCCGGCCGGGGCGGGACCGCGCGGGCAGGGCGGCAGCGGCGACACGCCGGGGGCGGCTGGAACGGTCCGGCCGGACCGTAAGCCGGTAATGTCGCAGCCGAACACTTGTTCGCCAATACTCAGGCGGTGGCCGCATGCGGGTGCTCGGTGTCGATCCCGGTCTCACCCGGTGCGGCATCGGCGTCGTCGACGGCGGGCCAGGCGTGCCGCTCAAGCTGGTCGGCACTACGGTCGTGACCAGCCCGGCCAGCGCGGACATCGGCAGCCGGCTGCTCATCCTCGATGAGCAGTTCGATAAGTGGCTGCGCCTGTACGAGCCCGACGCCGTCGCGGTCGAGCGGGTGTTCAGCCAGCACAACGTACGGACGGTGATGGGCACGGCGCAGGCGGGGGCGGTGGCGATCGTCTGCGCGGCCCGGTTCGGGGTGCCCGTCGCCCTGCACACGCCGAGCGAGGTCAAGGCGGCGGTGACCGGGAGCGGCCGGGCCGACAAGGCGCAGGTGACCCACATGGTGACCAGGCTGCTCCGGATGACCGAGCCGCCGCGGCCCGCGGATGCCGCTGACGCGCTCGCGCTGGCGATCTGCCATCTGTGGCGCGGCGGCGCACAGGCCAGGCTGGCGGCGGCCGCCCCGGCGGCGGTCACCAGAGCGGCCGGCGCGGCGGCGGTCGGGGCGGCGGAACGAGCGGCACAAGCGGGAGGAAACCGATGATCGCGCATCTGGACGGCGTGGTGACGACAGTTGCCCCGGAGGGAGCGGTTATCGACGTGGGGGGAGTCGGGCTGCTCGTCCAGTGCTCGCCGGGGACGCTGGCCGGGCTGCGGCCGGGCGAGCGGAGCAAGGTGTCCACATCGCTGGTCGTCCGCGAGGACGCGCTCACCTTGTACGGGTTCGGCAGCGACGACGAGCGCAACACGTTCGAGTTGCTGCAGACCGCCAGCGGCATCGGGCCGCGGCTGGCGCTGGCGATGCTGGCCACGTTCAGCCCGGACGGGCTCCGGCGCGCGGTCGCCGCCGAGGACGTGAACGCGCTGACCAGCGTGCCGGGCATCGGGCGCAAGGGAGCCCAGCGGATCGTGCTCGAACTGGCCGGCCGGCTCGGGTCGCCAGGCGAAGCCGGTCACGCCGGGGCGGGCTCCGCGCTGACCGGCGCCAGCGGGACCGGGCCCGGCCGAGCCGGTGCCGTCGGTGTCCTGACCTGGCGGGACCAGGTGCGCACCGGCCTGGTCAACCTCGGCTGGCAGGCCAGGGACGCGGACCAGGCGATCGCGATGATCGAGCCTGACCTGCTGGCCAGCCAGACCCCCGGTGAGCCGGGCGCCGACGGCGCCGCCGACAGTCCCGCGATCGCCGCCGAGGTCGACGTCGCCGTCGCGCTGCGGGCCGCGCTGCGGGTCCTGGGCCGATCATGAGCGCGCCCCCGGAGGCGAGCGGGGAGTATTCCGTGAGCCAGAGCGATACCGAGCGGTTCGTCTCGCCGCTCGCCGATGCCGACGAGCGGCAGATCGAGGGCGCCCTGCGGCCCAGGCAGCTGGCCGAGTTCGTCGGCCAGGCCAGGCTGCGCGAGCAGCTCACGCTGGTCCTCGAGGGGGCGATGCGGCGCGGCAAGGCGCCGGATCACGTACTGCTGTCCGGCCCGCCCGGGCTGGGCAAGACCACGATCGCCATGATCATCGCGGCCGAGCTCGCCGCTCCGCTGCGGATCACCAGCGGCCCGGCGATCGAGCGGGCTGGCGACCTCGCCTCGGTGCTGACCTCGCTGAACGGCGGCGAGGTCGTTTTCATCGACGAGATCCACCGGCTGGCCAGGCCGGCCGAGGAGATGCTGTACCTGGCCATGGAGGACTTCCGGGTCGACGTGATGCTCGGCAAGGGACCGGGCGCGACCGCGGTGCCGCTGGACATCGCGCCGTTCACGCTGGTCGGCGCCACCACCAGGGCCGGCCTGCTGCCGGCGCCGCTGCGCGACCGGTTCGGCTTCACCGGGCACCTCGACTTCTACGACCCCGCCGAGCTCGGCGTGATCATCCGACGGTCGGCTGGCCTGCTGGGCGTGACACTGCGCGAGGAGGGAGCCGACGAGATCGCCGGCCGCTCCCGCGGGACACCGCGGATCGCCAACCGGCTGCTCCGCCGGGTCAGGGACTTCGCTGAGGTGCGCGGCGACGGTGTCGTCAGCGTGGCGGCGGCCAGGGCCGCGCTCGAGCTGTACGAGGTCGACGAGAGCGGCCTGGACCGGCTCGACCGCGCTGTGCTGACGGCCCTGGTCCGGCGCTTCGGCGGCGGCCCGGTCGGCCTGTCCACACTTGCGGTCGCCGTCGGCGAGGAAGCCGAGACCGTCGAGGTGGTCGCCGAGCCCTTCCTGGTGCGGGCGGGCCTGATGGCCAGGACGCCGCGCGGCCGGGTCGCCACCCCGGCGGCCTGGGCGCACCTGGGGCTCGTCGCGCCGCCGCCAGGGGGCCAGGGGGATGATTCTGGCGCCATCACGCTGTTTGACTAACGTGACCGTGCCCGGCATCCGGGCACGGAACAGTACATCTGGTTGCGGCCGGGTCACGATCACTCGACGGAAGTCGTAGCCTGTTTGTGCGCGGCGCTCGCGCCGCTAAACTTCGGCAGTTGGTCTTTCCCAGCCGCCTGGCACTACTGCCGGTCCCGCCGGTATGGTTCCTGCGCTGCACCCGGCCGCTGCGCCATCAACCGGAAGGAAGCCCCGCTATGGGGACCATGATTCTCGCCGCTGGCGCCACCAAGAGCGGCAACCCGGCGTTCACGTTCATCATCCTCGCCGTGCTGGTCGGCCTCTTCTACGTGCTGATCATGCGCCCGCAGCGGAACAGGCAGCGCAAGGCGGCGCAGACTCAGAGCCAGGTTATGCCCGGGCAGCGGGTCCGCACCACGGCCGGCATGTACGGCACGGTGGTCTCCGGCGACGACCGCGATGTGGTCATCGAGATCGCGCCAGGGGTCGAGGTGACGATGCTGCGCCGGGCGGTCATGGACGTCGTGTCCGACGATGCGATGCCGTCGCACGAGGACATCGAGGCCGACGAGGCGCAGGAGCACGACGAGGAGCCGGAGCCGCAGGCCGAGGCCGAGGCCCACGACGACGCCGCGCCCGAGGACGACTGGGACCTCAAGAACCGCAACATCTAGCCGCCCCGCGGGATCTCGCGGCCCCGCGGGCCGATCGAATTAAGGACAGGCACAGGTGGCATCCCCTAGTGATAGGCCGTCCCGGCCGCGCGGTTCCGCGTCCCGGCCAGGCGGCGCATCGAGGCAGTCAGGGCCGACGTCCAGGCCGTGGCGGCATCTCGCGGTGCTGGCCGCGCTGCTGATCGTCATGCTCGCGACGATCATCGGCGGCGCCGCCCTGCACCCGGGCAGCTGGCACGACAAGTTCAAGGTCGGCCTCGGTCTCGACCTGTCCAGCGGCACCACCGTGACCATCAAGACTGTGGTTCTCGGCCCGGGCAACCGCACGCCGACCAGTTCGGACATGTCCCAGTCGATCGCGATCCTGAACAGCCGGCTGAACGGCCAGGGCTTCACCGGGGCAAAGGTCCAGCAGCAGGGCAGCAACGAGATCGTGGTCTCCGTCCCGCACCGCAGCGCCGAGGAAATCCACCCGCTGCTGAGCTCGGCCGTGCTGCGATTCCGTCAGGTGCTGCTGGTGGCGGCCGGGCACCCGACCGCGATCGCGCCGACACCGCCGGCCAGCGCGTCGCCCAGCCCGAGTTCTTCGCCGTCGCCGGGCACGGCATCGGCGAGCCCGAAGGCTGGCGCCGGTTCAGGTTCCTCCTCGCCCAGCCCGAGTACGTCAGCCAGCAAGTCAGGCGGGACGGGCCAGGCGGCCGGGGCGAAGGCACTGTCGGGCAGTTCGAGCCCGACGCCGTCCAGCAGCCCGAAGGCCTCTTCGAGCGGATCGCCGTCGGCCAGCCCGTCGCCGTCGCCGAGCCCGAGCGCGTCACCCACCGTCCGGCTGCCCACCGCCGCGGATGCGTCCGGTGATATCAGCAAGGTGACCAGCAAGGCGGTCATCGCCGACTTCAACCGCCTGAACTGCACGAACAAGCAGTGGCAGAGCGAGATCTACGGCGCTGACGCGACGAAGTGGGAC